>JAFUKS010000094.1 GCA_017473445.1 Lachnospiraceae bacterium | reverse complement strand
GTGCCACATTTCCTTCACCGATTAAGTCCTCCAGGAATACGCCCTGTCCGGTATACAGCTTGGCAATGTCCACCACTTCTTTCAGATACATCTCCACCAATCTGCTCTGGGCATCTGCTTCTCCTGCCATGGCAGCAATGGTGGTACCTTCCTTCTCCCCCTCACTATATACGGGCAGTTCCTCCAGTTCCTGCAAATAGGTCTGGAGATAATCCTTTTCCTCATCAGATAGGTAATCATCCGGATCCGTGGGTTGATTGATACCCACCTTATGCTTCAGCAAATAGTCATATACCAATTGCATCTGTTCTCCGGAAAGTCCCAGGGGGGCAAAAGCCTCTATTACTTGTTCCTCACTAACCATATTTCCCTGGTCCTTCGCCAGTTTCCTGACACTTTCCAGGGTCTTTGCAAATAAAATTTCTTTATTCATCTCTATGCCTCACTTTATTTTACATGTTCATGAGTGAACAGGTGATTCTGACAATATTCATAGTTACCGTTACATTTAGAGCAAAAACGAAATTCCAAGGTAGCATCATCCTCATCTGTCATACCGCAAATCGCACATTTATGCTTTGTCACTACCGGTCTGGCCCTGCGAACCTCATGCTGGTATTGCATCCGCCGTTTGATCTGCTTCGGCTGCAGATGCTTTCTGCTGCTGAAATAGAACACCACAAAGTTCAACAAAGAAGCTCCGATGGCACAAAAGGTAAATATATTTCTTGCCGTAACAGCTTCATATACAAGCATCACTGCGTAAATAATCCCCAACCATTTCACCTTCACCGGGAAAATCATCATAAGCAACACCTGGGCATTGGGAAAGGTCGCCGCAAACGCCAGAAAAATGGACATATTTACATAGTAGGTACTGTAAAACAGGCTGCCATAGGTCATGTAAGCACCCACCGCTTCACTTCCTGCAAGCACATACATAAGTGGAAGGGTAATAAAGCTGGCCAGAACAGTAAACAGGATACCCCCCAGCAGATATACATTATACCGGTAGGTGCCCCAGGTCCTCTCCAAGGATGTTCCCAGACTGTAATAAAAATACAGCATAATAAAAGTCAAAAACAGATTCCAGATGTTTCCTGTCCCTCCGATACTGGTAGGGGGAATCAGAATCCAGGATACCAGCCGCCAAATCTGTCCATGGACAATGGCATAAGGATCCAGTGTGAAATAAATCAACAAATTGGGTAATATCAATTCTATCAGGTACCCAATCACATAACAGATAATCAATACGGTAGTCAAATTACGAATGGCATATTTGCCGAATTTCTTTTCAAAATTACTCATGCAATAACAAAACCTCCATTAAAACCTGCATCTGCACATGAATGCAGAGACACTCGAATATATTCTATCATCACAAATCTCATAAGTAAACCAAGCAAATTCTTTTTTTATAAAATGGTTATCTTTTCCTAATTATTTTTAAATGGGGAGAGATTGCATTTTCGAAAATGCTGTCGTATAATAACAAGGTATGTCGTTTTTTGTACTTATTAATAATGTACAAACGTACAGATGGAAGGAAGTATCTATAAATGAGTGAATTAAGAACTGCAACCCTTGGAATCGATATCGGTTCCACCACTGTAAAAATAGCAATTCTGGATAAGCAGAACCAGTTGCTTTTTTCAGATTACGAAAGACATTATGCCAATATCCGGGAGACTCTGTCTTCCCTGTTACAGAAAGCTTATACCCAATTGGGTAATCTTTTGCTCCATCCCATGATTACCGGTTCCGGAGGTCTGACCTTGGCCAATCATTTGGGAGTTCCCTTTACTCAGGAAGTAATCGCTGTAGCCACTTCCCTAAAAGAATTGGCTCCTCAAACGGATGTAGCTATCGAGCTGGGCGGTGAGGATGCAAAGATTATCTATTTCGAAGGGGGCAATGTGGAACAGCGTATGAACGGTATTTGTGCCGGCGGTACCGGTTCCTTCATTGACCAGATGGCTTCCCTGCTGCAGACAGATGCTTCCGGCTTAAATGAATATGCCCGGGATTATAAATCCTTATATACCATCGCAGCCCGCTGCGGTGTATTTGCCAAATCCGATATTCAGCCACTGATCAATGACGGTGCTACCAAGGAAGATTTATCCGCCTCCATTTTTCAGGCAGTGGTAAACCAGACCATCAGTGGTTTGGCCTGCGGTAAACCCATTCGCGGCCATGTCGCTTTTCTGGGTGGTCCCTTACATTTCCTGGATCAGTTAAAGGAAGCTTTTATCCGCACCTTGAAGCTGGATGAGGAGCATACAATTGACCTTAATAATTCCCATCTTTTTGCTGCCATGGGTTCTGCCATGAACGCCAAAGAAGAGGTTGCAATTACTTTGGAGGATATGTGTGCCAAATTATCCTCTGATATTAAAATGGAATTTGAAGTGGAACGTATGGAGCCCCTATTCCAAAATGAAGCAGAATATGACAGCTTTAAAGCCCGCCATAATTCCCATCATGTCCGTTCCCGTAATTTATATACCTACCAGGGCAATGCCTTCCTGGGTATTGATGCAGGCTCTACCACCACAAAAATAGCCTTAATCGGTGAAGATGGTTCTCTGCTCTACTCCTTCTACAGCAGCAACGACGGCAGTCCTTTAAATACCGCCATCCGCTCTCTGAAGGAAATCTACTCCCTGTTGCCTGAGGGTGTAAGGATTGTCCGCTCCTGCTCCACCGGTTACGGCGAAGCATTAATGAAGGCCGCTTTCCTGCTGGATGATGGTGAAGTAGAAACCGTAGCCCACTATTATGCTGCTGCGTTCTTCAATCCTCAGGTGGATTGTATTCTGGACATCGGTGGCCAGGATATGAAATGTATTAAAATTAAAAACCAGACCGTAGACAGCGTACAGTTAAATGAAGCCTGCTCCTCCGGTTGCGGTTCTTTCATCGAGACCTTTGCAAAATCCTTGAACTACAGTGTACAAGATTTTGCAAAAGAAGCATTATTTGCTGAGCATCCCATTGACCTGGGAACCCGTTGTACCGTATTTATGAATTCCAAAGTAAAACAGGCCCAGAAGGAAGGTGCCAGTGTAGCTGATATTTCTGCCGGTCTTGCATACTCTGTTATCAAGAATGCTTTGTTCAAGGTAATCAAAGTATCTGATGCTTCCGAATTGGGTGCCAATATCGTAGTACAGGGTGGTACCTTCTACAACGATGCGGTGCTGCGCAGTTTTGAGAAAATCGCCGGCTGTGAAGCTATCCGTCCCGATATTGCAGGTATTATGGGTGCTTTCGGCTGTGCTCTCATTGCAAGAGAACATTATGAGGAAGGCTATGAGACCTCTATGCTCTCCTATGAAAAGCTTTGTAGTCTGGAATTTGAGACCAGTATGGCCAAATGTAAGGGCTGTACTAACAACTGCCGCCTAACCATCAACCGTTTCTCCGGCGGACGCCAGTATATCTCCGGCAACCGTTGTGAGCGTGGTATCGGCGGCCAGAAAAATGCCAATAATATACCCAATATGTTTGAGTACAAATTACATAGAATGTTAGACTACCCTGCCCTGGAAGAGTCACAAGCTCCCAGAGGTACCATTGGTATTCCCAGAGTCCTGAACATGTATGAGAATTACCCCTTCTGGCATACCTTCTTTACTAAATTGGGATACCGGGTAGTACTGTCTCCCAGCTCCAACCGTAAGATTTATGAGCTGGGCATTGAATCCATCCCCAGCGAGTCCGAGTGCTATCCCGCAAAGCTGGCGCACGGTCATGTGGAGTGGCTGATTCAGCAGGGAATCAAGGATATCTTCTACCCCGCGCTGTTCTACGAGCGTAATGAATGTCCTGAGGCCAATAACCATTACAACTGCCCCATTGTTACTTCCTATTCCGAGAATATTAAGAACAATATGGAGGAAATTACCAGCGGACAGATAAACTTACGCAATCCATTCATGTCCTTCCGTGATCTGGGTACTGTCACCGAAGCATTGGTAAAGGAATTCTCAGAACTTCCTGCTACAGAAGTAACCGATGCCTGCGTAGCAGCCTGGGAGGAATTGAATGCAGCCCATAAGGACATGCAGAAAAAAGGCGAAGAAGTCCTGAAATACATAGAAGAAAATAATATGCGTGGTATCGTACTGGCAGGTCGTCCCTACCATGTGGACCCGGAAATCAACCATGGTATTCCTGAAATGATTACCGGCTACGGTATTGCAGTATTGACTGAAGATGGCGTGTCCCACCTGGCTTCCCCTGAGAGACCCTTGGTGGTATCCGACCAGTGGATGTACCACTCCAGACTTTACTGTGCGGCCAGCTTTGTAAAGACCCGGGAGGATTTGGATTTGATTCAGCTAAACTCCTTCGGTTGCGGTCTGGACGCAGTTACCACAGATCAGGTCAGCGATATCCTCACCGGCTCAGACAAAATTTATACCTGCCTGAAGATTGATGAGGTAAATAACTTAGGTGCGGCACGTATCCGTATCCGTTCCCTGCTCTCTGCCATTAAGGTTAGGGAAAAGCTGGGCAAAAAGCGTACCATCCGTTCCAGTGCCATGGACAGAGTCATCTTTACCGAGGAAATGCGCAAGAATTATACTATCCTGTGCCCTCAGATGTCTCCCATTCATTTTGATATCCTGGAGCCTGCTTTTAAGGCCTGCGGTTATCATTTTGAAGTACTTGGTAATGATAATAAGCATTCCGTGGATGTAGGACTAAAATATGTAAATAATGATGCCTGCTATCCTTCCCTGCTGGTGGTGGGTCAGATTATGGAGGCACTACTTTCCGGCAAATATGATTTAAATAGGACTGCGGTGATTATGACTCAGACCGGCGGTGGTTGCCGTGCCACCAATTATGTTGGCTTTATCCGCCGTGCACTGAAAAAAGCCGGCATGCCTCAGATTCCCGTTATCTCCCTAAACCTGGGCGGTATCGAGACCAATCCCGGCTTCCATATCAATCTGGATTTGTTTGTGCGGGCAGCTGCCGGAGCCGTATTCGGTGACATCTTCATGCGTTGCGTATACCGCATGCGTCCTTATGAAGAGGTGCCCGGTTCTGTTAATGAAGTCCATCAGAAATGGTTGAAGGTGGTGCAGAAGTTTGTCACTGCTAAACATGTGAACCTGCTAAAATTTAACGGCCTTTGCCGCAAGATTATTGAGGACTTTGACCGGATTCCTTTAAAGGATATCAAAAAGCCCCGGGTTGGTGTGGTAGGTGAGATTCTGGTGAAGTTCTCTCCTGCAGGTAATAATCATCTGGTAGAGCTGTTAGAGGCAGAAGGTGCCGAGGCTGTAGTTCCTGACCTTTTGGATTTCATGCTTTACTGCTTCCAAAACCAGATTTACAAGGCAGAGCACTTAGGTACCAGCAAAAAGGCTGCCCGTAGCTGTGCACTGGGTATCTGGGCACTGGAGAATATTGCCAGAGGAGCTGCAGTAAAAGCTTATAAGAAGAGTAAACACTTTACTCCTCCCACTCCTATCAAGGAGATTGTGGCTATGGCAGAGCCCATCGTATCCATCGGTAACCAGACCGGTGAGGGCTGGTTCTTAACCGGAGAAATGGTGGAGCTGATTCATGACAATGTACCTAATATTGTATGTACCCAGCCTTTTGCCTGCCTGCCCAACCATGTGGTAGGTAAGGGTGTTATCAAGGCCCTGCGCAAGGCTTATCCTGAATCCAATATCGTAGCCATTGACTATGACCCCGGTGCCAGTGAGGTGAATCAGTTGAACCGAATCAAGCTGATGCTGTCCACTGCACATAAAAAAATAGAGAATTAACTTCCAAGAACCCCATATGTGCTACCACATTTGGGGTTCTTTATAAGTCCATAATGTGGTACACTTTATTACAGATTGTCAAAAGGAGTCCTCATATGTCTCAAAAAAATATTTTGCTTATAGATGATGACAAGGATTTATCTCTTGTTATTTCTGACATACTGGAAAGCTATGGTTATGGAGTGTCTCTTGCCGTCAACAGAAAAGAGGCCCTTTCTCTGCTTTCACAGCACAGTTTTCATCTGATTATACTAGACATTAATCTTCCGGATGCTATCGGCTTTGACCTATGTAAAGAACTTCGAGAGAGGTCTACTGTACCGATTATTTTTGCCAGCGCCCGTACCAGTGAAACAGACCGTATCACCGGCTTTGAAATTGGCGGAGATGATTATTTACCCAAACCGTACTCCATGCAGGAGCTTTTAGTGCGTGTAAATGCTCTGATACGTCGTACCTATGACTTTACAACCAAGGAGCAGCTGATTACTTTTGGAAATATCTCTGTCAATCTCACCACACGGACAGTCCTCAAAGACACTGCACCCATTTCTCTTTCCTTAAGGGAATTTGACCTGCTGGCCTATCTGTGCCGTCATAAAAATGAGGCTATTCCAAAAGAGAAATTACTATCCGCTGTATGGGGTGCCTATGCACCGGTGGAGCCATCCACGCTTACGGTACATATCCGGTGGCTTCGGGAAAAGCTGGAAAAAGACCCGGCCCATCCTCTATACATCAAAACCATATTTAAAGTCGGTTATTTGCTGGAGGTTCCCAGATGAAACGCAAAGTACTATCTATTACCCTGCTGTTCTCCCTACTCCTTCTGGCCATTACCGGTTGCTTTCTCTTATATCTGTGGCAACCGGCCCAAGCCCATAACAGGGAACATGTTTTGGCACTCAACGAAATTGAACAACTGGCCCTGTCAGGAGATTTGGAACAAATGTCCCAAAAAGTGTCCTCCCTACAGGATACTCTGCGGAATTCCCAAGACAGTTCCCATGAAATGCTCTATTATCTTATTAGCGGTGGTGTATGCATTCTATGTCTTTTGATAGCATTTACTTATATCTATCAGACCATTCTGCGGCCTTTTGACAAATTAAAGACTTTTGCGCAGCAAGTGGCGGCCGGTAATCTGGACCTTCCCC
Organism: Lachnospiraceae bacterium; assembly: GCA_017473445.1. Lineage (GTDB taxonomy): Bacteria > Bacillota > Clostridia > Lachnospirales > Lachnospiraceae > Acetatifactor. The sequence goes on along the minus strand of JAFUKS010000094.1, from coordinate 24,168 downwards.
TGCAGCAGGAACGGTCCAACTATTTCGGTGCCTTTACCTGGGCCTTTGACCTTATGCGCAGGGAAATTACCAGAGCACGTATCTGTGAACAAACAGCCATGGAGCACAATAAAACCATTATCGCCTCTCTTTCCCATGACATTAAGACGCCCATAGCTTCCATACGGGCTTATGCGGAAGGACTGGCGGCATATATTGATACCTCACCCGAAAAACGCCAGCAATACCTACAGGTCATTATCAATAAATGTGACCAGGTGTCCTCACTTACCAATGATTTACTTTTGCACTCTGTTACGGATTTGGATAAATTACAGATACACCCGGCTAAAATGGAGCTATGCTCCTTCCTAAAGGATACGCTTGCAGAATTTCATTGTATAAATCAAGACATCCGTTATCACATACCGGATACTCCGATCTACATAATGGCTGATGCCGGACGCCTCACCCAAATAATTGAAAATATTATTTCCAATACCCGTAAATATGCCAATACCCCCATAGAGGTAAGCCTCATCCGTGTAATAGACACCATAGAACTTCATTTTCGGGACTATGGTACAGGAATTCCGGACCGGGATATGCCCTTTATCCGTGACAAGTTTTACCGTGGGCAAAACTGTGGTTCCCAGCCCGGCTCCGGCTTAGGACTTTATATTGTAGAATATATTACGCAAAAGATGGGAGGTTCCCTTTTCCTTCATAATCATGAGAATGGGCTGGAAGTAATTATTTCCTTGCCTCTTTGCGGTTCTTAAGGACTTCTTAATACCTTTTATATTAGAATCGGATTATCTCAAAGGAAAGGAATCGCAAATATGAAAAACACTCTTCTGTCCGCCAAGGGACTCTGCAAAAGCTTTGCCCACAACGGCGGACAAATCCATGTACTATCTAATATTACTTTAGAAATATTTGCCGGAGACTATACCGTTATCATGGGAGCTTCCGGCTCCGGTAAGTCTACTCTTCTTTATGCCCTCAGCGGTATGGATAGAGCCACTGCCGGTCAGATTTTCTACCAGGGACGGGACTTGGTCTCCATGAAAGAAAAGGAATTGGCCAGCCTGCGTTACACAGATTTTGGTTTTATCTTCCAGCAAATGCATTTAATCAGTAATTTATCCCTACTGGAAAATATTACTGTGGCAGGTTATCTGAATAAAAAAGAGGATGCCGGAGATGTCAGGGAGCATGCTTACGATTTATTGCAACAAATGGGCATTTCCCATGTTTATAAACACCTGCCTTCCCAGGTTTCCGGAGGGGAACAGCAACGTTGTGCCATTGCCAGAGCCATGATTAACTATCCGGGACTGCTCTTCGCAGATGAACCCACCGGTGCATTAAATCGAAAAAACACCATAGAAGTACTCAATCTTCTTACCAAGCTGAACCAGGAAGGGCAAAGCATCCTTATGGTTACCCATGACCTGCGTGCGGCGCTACGGGCCAATCGGATTCTCTACTTAGAGGACGGTAAAATCATTGGCGAACTGACTCTTCCTCCCTATCATCCCGACCAGGAGCAAAGCAGGGAAACACAAGTAAATGCCTGGCTTTCCTCCATGAAATGGTAGGTGCACTATGGAAATTCTAACTCTCTTAAAAGCCAATATCCGCAAAAAAAGCGGCACTTTTTTCAGCATCTTATTACTTACCGCTCTGGTCTGCGGAATTATGACTACCATTTTCAGTGTCCGTGCCAATTATCGTACTGCCATTGATAATGCCATTGCATATTCTCATTGTGGAGATGTAACAGCCGCAGTACGAAATCAATTACTCACCCAGCAGCTTCGGATGGATATTGAAAATCATCCTCTGGTAAAGCAGGTGCAATACCACGATGCCATCTATACCCATGGTCTGCACTGGGGTGAGCATTATGATACCGGCAATCAATATATGATGGAGATAAGGGATGGGCTTCGGCTACTGAATCAAGACCTGAACGGATATGCCACAGAAGTTCAACCTTTACAAAAGGGCGAAATTTATTTACCTCTTATTTTAAAAAACAGACTCTCCTGCAATATAGGTGACACCATTTCCGTGGATTTGTTTCAAGGAGACACTGCCCAATTTACAGTAAAAGGCTTTGTGGAAGAAATCACTTTTGGTTCCATGGAAATCAGCGAGAAACAGATATTTGTAAGCCGGGAAGATTTTGAGCAGATTCTGGCTGCCGGAAAACGGTTGGCAGGGCATGATGCCTTATTGGAAATCACCCTTCTGACCATTCATCAACAGGAGGATAGTACCCTTACTGCCCCTGAATTTCAGAGACAACTGAATCTGGACACCGGTATTTTGTCCTACGCCATGCAATTTCTCTGTATTGATATGTCCGTATACTACACAGGCCTGCGTCTGGATACCGTCATGAACATTATCATGGTTTTTGCCCTCTTTCTCTTTCTGGTGGTTCCCATTGTCATCGGCCACAATATAGAGACTGAGTTGGAACTGGAATATACTACCTTGGGCATTTTGAAAGCACAGGGTTTTACCTCAGACAAAATACGACTGCTGTTCTCCATTCAGTACATTCTGGCACAAATTGTGGGCATCCTATTGGGTAGTCTAATATCCCTTCCTTTGGAACGGACCATTAGCCTTTCCTGTATGCCCATGACCGGACTTTTGCCTGCCAAAGGACTGGCCCTGGATAAGTATTTGCTATTTGCCGGTGCTATCCTGGTTGTTTCTCTGATATTAATATATATCAAGACCATAAAGCTGACAAAAATATCCCCGGTACGGGCCATTTCCGGCGGAAGAGCAGAAATCTTTTTTCATAATCCTTTACAGCTACCCATCAACGGTATCTGCCTGACAGCCAGTCTCTCCATCCGGCAGTTTACCTCCGCTTTTCAGCATTATATTGGTGCTATTATGATTGTGGGACTGCTTACCTTTTGTATGATTTCCACCAATCTCATTGGCAATATGATGGGTTCCAGAACAGCGTTGGATGCCATGGGACTGACCATACCGGACCTATCCGTATATTATCGTTTTTCCTCCTACACAAATATTACCTGGGAGATGTTGGATGATATTGTATTACCCCATACGGATGTGATTAAGAAAAACAGCCAGATACGCACCTATGCTTCTCTCAACGGAGAAGAACTGCTTTGCGAAATCTATGAATTTCCGAACGCTGTTTCAGGAATTATCAGCGGACGTGCTCCCCTATATGACAACGAGATTCTGATAACAAAAGCTGTGGCTGATTTGCTCAAGCTGCAAATCGGAGATGAAGTAACTGTCAGCTCCTATTCCACGATAAACTCTTATCTGGTGTCCGGTATTTATCAGGGTGACCATAAATCCGGCAAAATGTTCCTGATGAATTTTCTGGGTGCAAAACGAAGCAATATAGATACTGCCTATGCCTATCGCTATTACCTTGTGGAGGACAAAACCGTGCTGCAGACCATAGCCGATGAAATCACCCAAAAATACGGTCGCACCTTATCAGTAGAAATTATTCCGGAGGATGATTACTTTCTCATCAAATATCAGGATATTGTTACCTTACTGAAAACAATTATCTATAGCTTTTCCTTGTTATTTGCTCTGGTAGTGGTGCGTATGGTATGTACGCAAACCTTTTTGCAGGAACGGACAGATATCGGTATCTATAAAGCTATGGGATTTACTTCCCACAGACTGCGCCTTCAAATTGCAATACTCTTCATGGTCGTTGACCTATTAGTTGCTTTATTAGGTACGGTAATGAGCGTAGTTTTTTCCTCTCCCCTTCTGGGCATGTTGTTCTCTGTCATCGGCCTGCCTAAGGTGGTTTTGGAATATACCATATCCTCCCTATTAGTTCCGGCACTGGTCATCAGTATCAGTTTCTTCCTGTTCGCCTACCTTGCTTCCGGCAAAATCCGTAAGGTACTTATTCGAGAGCTGGTAACGGAATAAAACTACCACCAATGGCAAACCCTTCCTCCAAACAAAAAGCTTCCTTTCTATTTTCACAGAAAGGAAGCTTTCCTATTATTCGTTTATTTTTCTTTATTTCCCGATGCTTTACTTATTTTCCGCTTCTCTATTCTCATGAAGCATGGACATTTTCATATCATAGAAATCGGGAGTCATATCCATATAATGCACATGAGGATTTTCAAAACGCTGCTCTTCTTCCCAAATTTCCTCCTGAAGCTGCCGCTTCACATAAGCTGCAATCTCCTTGGTGGTAGACATATCATATACCAGTTCCCCATTTTTGAAAATAGGTACCTGCAATTCCTTGACGGTGCAATTCTCGAAATAACGATTCTTCCAGGGCTTTCTGGGGTCCACATAACGGAAAGGCTTGGAGAAATCCACCTCTTCCTCTGCCAAGGCGATCAGGTCAGCTACTGCCTTCTGCGCTTCATCATACACACGATACACCTTCTTCAGACCCGGATTGGTAATCTTTTCCTCATTCTCAGAAATCTTGATGCGAGGTACAAATACCCCATCCTCTTCCACTGCAGCAATCTTGTACACAGCACCGAATACCGGCTCGGATTTGGATGTTACCAATCTTTCCCCCACACCAAAGCTGTCGATGCAACCGCCTTGATTTAGGATGGAAGTAATGGTGTACTCATCCAGACTGTTGGATACAATAATCTTACAATCGGTTAGTCCTTCCTTGTCCAGCTTTTTACGCACTGCCTTGGACAGGTACGCCAAGTCTCCGCTGTCAATACGAATACCCTTCAGTCGCTTACCCATGGGCTCCAGTACTTCCTTGGCCACCTTGATGGCATTGGGAATACCACTCTTTAATACATCATAGGTATCCACCAGAAGTACGGTAGCATCAGGATAGCTTTCTGCATATTTCTTAAAGGCAGTATATTCATCCTTGAAATACATCACCCAGCTATGGGCCATGGTACCGCTTACAGGGATGTCAAACATCTGTCCTGCCAATACCGTAGCAGTACCCACTGCACCACCGATATAAGCTGCTCTTGCACCATACACTGCCGCATCCATATTGTGAGCCCGGCGGGCACCAAAATCAGATACCGCTCTGCCTGCAGCTGCCCGGACAATTCTGCGGGCCTTGGTGGCAATCAGGGACTGATGATTAATCTCCAGCAAAATAGCAGTCTCAATGAGCTGCGCATCAATCAGAGGCGCAACCACTGTCAAAATAGGCTCATTAGGATACATAATGGTTCCCTCTGGGAATGCATAAATATCACCCTTAAATTTAAAATCTGCCAGATAAGCAAGAAACCCCTCGGAGAACAAACCTTGAGCTCTCAGATAGGAAATATCCTCTTCATCAAAATGGAGACTTTGGATATACTCCACCACCTGCTCCAATCCACAAAAGATAGCCAAACCACCATTGTCCGGATTCTTCCGGTAGAACACATCAAATGCCACCCTGGCATCCCGATCTCCATCTTTAAAATATCCGTTACTCATGGTCATTTCATAAAAATCCATTACCATGGATAAATTTCTTGCTTCATACTGTTTGCGATTCATTTTATCTGCCTTTCTTTTACCTATGCGTCAGATTTAGGCGTACATCGTCGATGAGGTAATTCTACCGTTTTCATCATAACTTGTCACTCTCTTTATTCGTCCATCATCTTCGTAATACTCTTTCTCCGTCCAGCCTGTAATTACTCCGTCCCCATTATAGTTAGTTATTTTGGTCTCGTTTCCTGCCTCATTATATTCATAAGTTATACGATATTTAATTTGACCATCTGCTTTGTAGTCTAAATCTGTTACCAGCTTACCCGCAACATATTCATACACCCTCGTATGTTCCACCACACGACCACTTTGATAGTATATGGTTTTTACAACTTGTCCGTTTCCATCATATTCCATCAAGTAACCGCTTTCGTCTGCTCTTGTAAGAGTCTCTTTTACAATTTTCCCGTTCGCATATTCCATTTCATAGGCACTTTCAATGTTGCCTGCACTGTCACGCTTAACCTTGGATATCATTTTTCCATCCACGTTATATTCGATTGCCTCAGTACTTCCATCCGCCTCTGTAGAAATCTCTTTCACCTTTTTTTCATTAAGATACTCCCATTCATGGGAATATGTCAAATTGCCCTCGTTGTCACGAACAATCCGGGCTGTCTGTTTTCCATCCACATCATATGCCGACACTTCCGTACTTCCATCTGCATTTGTACGCGTTTCTTTTGTCCGTTTTCCGTTCGTATATTCCCACGCATAGGTGCATTCAATGTTTCCGGAGCTGTCACGCTTGACCTCGGATATGCGATTTTCGTCCGCATCAAATTCCGACACCTCAGTACTTCCATCTGTCTCCGTATAAGTTACTTTTACCTTCTTACCATTTTTATAATCTTCTACTGTAACATTTCCCTCATAATCTTCGCTGATTGTCTGATTCAACAAACCACTTTCATCATATATTAAATCAGTTGTTGACACGAGAAAATCCGTTCCCATGAAAAGCACATATGCTTCCTGATGGCTTTTTTGTCCGGCTTCATTGTATTCTGTTGTTTGGTACATATACACCTCTCCGTTAAGAAGTGCAATTTGCTTGATTACCCTGCCCTGCTCATCATACTCATATTTATATGTAACAGGGTCCGTTTCTTCCAGTTCTCCCCCAACAACCTGCATGGATTTCAGCCCCTGGGTTCTTCCTTCCTTGATACCAAATACAAGATAATGCTCTACAACTTTTTTATAGTTCTCTCCATAAGCCGCCTGCAAATCAGCATATGCTCCCAAATAAAGCTTCGGATCAAAATCTGTTCCATTGTCTCTGCCTTCTTTAATGCCATATGTGAAATAATGCTCTACATAAGCATCCCAATTATCACCAAATGCTTTATCCAAATCTTTATACTTTTGACGATAATATGTCACATCCAGAACCGGACTCATGCTTCTGCCTTCTTTTACTCCGTAATCCAAAAAATGCCGGAACAACATGGCCTTGTCTGTACCAAATGCTGCTTTCAAATCCGTATATCGTTCAGCATAATACTGTGCACTGAACACATCTTCGAGCCCTGCTGCGTGTGCATTCATCGTGCCCGTAAACATAACCAAAACTGCAACTACTGTAAGTAATAATTTCTTCATCGTCTCTGCCTCCTAAAGTTACAATTTAAACGTAAAGATTATATCATACACCATAAAAAAGCTCAATCCATACGATAGTCCTATTCACTTTTCGCAATATCATCCAGTTCATACGGGGTCATCTGATATACATAATAATTCAGCCAATTGCTGTACAGGTTGTTACTGTGGGAACGCCACTGCAGCAGCGGACGCTCCGCCGGGTTATCGTCCGGAAAATAATTGTAGGGAACCTGAATATCCAGCCCCTTATTCTTATCTCTTTCATACTCATTCCGTAAGGTATAACGGTCGTACTCCGGATGACCATTGACAAAAATCTTTTTCCCGTTCTCTGCAATGGCCAAAAACACACCTGCGGTTTCGGATTCGGCCAAAATAGTCAATTCCTTACATTCATGGAGTGCCTGGGAAGGGGTCTCTGTATGACGGCTGTGAGGGGCCAGAAAAATATCGTCAAAGCCTCTCACCAAGGGAATCTTGCGGTTTTCCACCTTATGCTCATAGATACCGAACAATTTTCGGGACAAATGGGCTTTATTAATACCGTAGTAATGGTAAAAACCTGCCTGAGCTGCCCAGCAGATATGTAGGGTACTGGTTACATGGGTCTCCGCCCAGTCCATAATCTCACACATTTCCTCCCAATAGTCCACTTCCTCAAAGGAAATATCCTCCACCGGGGCACCGGTAATAATGAGGCCATCAAATTTCCGATGCTTAATCTCATCAAAGGTGGTGTAAAATTTGTTCAAATGACTGGCTGATGTATTCTGGGACACATGGGTCTTTGCATTGATCAGGGTCACATCCACCTGCAAGGGGGTATTGGACAGGGCACGGAGCAACTGTAACTCCGTATCCTGTTTAATGGGCATATTATTTAAAATGAGTACCTGAAGGGGACGAATGTCCTGATGCATTGCACGGGATTCATCCATCACGAATATATTTTCTCTCTCCAATATTTCCTTTGCAGGTAACTCACTCTGTGTCTTAATGGGCATAGCTACTTCCTCAATCTTTCCAATTTAGTAATCACTTTTCTTTTACAGATAGGTCTCCATAAACTCTTCTTCTGTCAGGATGGGAATCTGCAATTCCTTTGCCTTCTTATTCTTAGAAGAGGCTGATGTATTATCATTATTAATCAGACAGGTGGTCTTACCGGTAACAGAGCCGGTGACCTTGCCCCCCTTACTTTCTATAACCTCTTTTAGCTGGTCCCGATTAGCATAATGGTTCAAACTACCGGTGACCACAAAGCTTAAGCCTGCCAGACTTTGCTCACCTACAGGTGCTTGTTGTTTTTCCAACTGCAGCTCCGGTAACAGTTCATGAATGCTCCGGCGGTTCTCCTCACAGCTCATAAACTCCACAAAAGCTCCTGCAATGACCTCGCCGATACCGTCTATCTCACTGAGTTGTGAAGCGGATGCATTCTCCAGCTGTTCTATCTCATCCGCAAAATGTCTGCATACCAATTTGGCAGTTGCAACACCTATATTAGCAATTCCCAAACCATAAATCAACCTGGAAAGGGTCGTTTTTCTGGCAGTATTGATACTTTCTATAAGATTGGTATAGGATTTCTCGCCAAAGCCTTCCATCTCCACAATTTGTTCCCGATATCTTTCCAGATGAAATAAATCCACGTAGGAATGAATAAATCCTTTTTCAATAAATTTCTCCAGCGTTGCCTCGGACAAGCCCTCCATATTCAGTGCATCGCGGCTCACAAACAAGGTAAACGCCTTTATTTTCTTTGCTGTACATTGGTCATTGGTACAGTATAGGGACTGGGCATCATTGATACTGCGAATCTGTGTGGCACCTCCGCATACGGGACATACTGCAGGAATCTCCAAATTATCGCTTCTGGTTAAATTTTCTGCTATCTGAGGGATAATCATGTTGGCCTTGTACACAGTGATACGGTCACCAATTCCCAGCTGTAAGCTCCGCACAATACTGATATTATGGACGGAAGCCCGGCTGACTGTAGTTCCTTCCAACTCTACCGGTTCAAAAATAGCCACGGGATTAATCAAGCCTGTACGGCTGGCACTCCATTCTATCTCCAAAAGCTGCGTCTCCCGGATTTCGTCTGCCCATTTAAAGGCAATGGAATGACGGGGAAACTTAGCGGTTCGTCCCAAGGAAATACCATAAGCAACATCCTCGTAGGCCAACACCAATCCATCGGAAGGAATATCATAGTGGCTGATTTTTTCCTCATAATAGCTGATGCGTTCTAAAATATTTTCCGGTGTCACCTTATGATGCTCTACCACAGCAAAGCCCTGCTCTGCCAAAAAATCAAACTGGGCAGATAGAGAATTCTGAAAGTCCATATCCTCTGCTTTTACCAGAGAAAATGCATAGAAGCTTACCTTTCTCTGGGCTGTAATTTCATTATTTAATTGGCGCACGGAACCACTGCACAGATTCCGGGGATTCTTGTACTTCTGGTCCGGGTCCGTAATTTGTTCATTAATCTTTTCAAAATCAGAATAACTAATGACTGCCTCGCCACGAAGTACCAATTCTCCGGTAAAAGGAATTCTGGCAGGCAGATTCTGAAAGGTCCGCGCATTGTTGGTTACCACCTCACCGATTTCCCCATTGCCTCTGGTAACTGCCTTGGCAAGCTGTCCGTTTTGATAAGTAAGAACCACCGTCAAACCATCCAGCTTCCAGCTTAAGATTCCTTCTCTGCCATTTAACCAGGCCTGTAATTCTTCACGGCTTTTGGTCTTGCCCAGAGAAAGCATGGGGCTCTCATGTGCCTCCTTGGGCAGCTCCTCCACCGCCTCATATCCTACTTTCTGGGTAGGGCTGTTTGCCATAACCATACCTGTTTCTTCTTCCAGTGCAACCAGCTCATCATAGAGACGGTCGTACTCATAATTGCTTATGATTTCCTCGTCCTGAGCATAGTAAGCCTTGGAAGCCTCGTTTAATCTATCTACTAATTCTTTAATTCTGGCTATTTTATCCATATACTCTCCTTATGACCACTTCAAACCGCAGCTTTCATACAGGGCAGTAAGCTCCGCTCCTGTAAGTTCCCGGAATTTGCCCGGTGCCAATCCTTTCAGGGTAATATTTACTACCCTTACCCTTTTCAGACTCTGCACATGATATCCAAGGGTCTGACACATCCGACGAATTTGTCGGTTTAATCCCTGGGTCAAAATAATCCGAAAGGTGTATTTTCCGGTCTGCTCTATCTCACAGGGCCTGGTGGTCTGATCCAGTTCTTCCAGATAAACTCCGTCACTCATCTGTTTCAGGAACTGGGACGTAATTTCCTTACGCACCTTTACCTGATACTCCTTTTCATGACCATGAGCACCCTTCATCATCGCATTGATCAAATCTCCATCATTACTAAGAAGCAGTAATCCTTCCGAATCCTTATCCAATCTCCCTGCGTAGGTCACCCGCACCGGATAATCAATAAGCTTCATCAGTACCTTTTCTGCATGGGCATCCCGCTCCGTACAAGTAACACCAAGTGGCTTATAATATGCCAATACGACCTTCTGCTCCTTGCCCTTTAGTGGCTTGTTATTTACCAGCACCGCATCCCTGTCACTGACCTGCTGACCTGCTCTTGCCACCACTCCGTTGACCTTCACTCTGCCCTGCTCTATCAGCTTGTCCGCATCCCGCCTAGAGCATACACCGCACTGTGCTAAATATTTATTCAGTCTTACTAATTCCATTCCTCTCCCAGGGGCTCCATCTCTTCAAACATGTAGGGACGGGGCACACCATTTCCTTCCACTAAACCTTTTTTGGCCAGTCCGTCAGCCACCTCATTAAACCGCACATTGGTATGGGCCGCCACCTTGGTAAACACCAGTCGGATCCGCTTTCCACACTCTCTCATATAGGTAGCGTATTTTTGGGTCAATTCATTCTTACTGCGCCAGGCACCGGTAACCCATTTCTCCACGCCTTCATAATCATAACGAAGCTCCAACTGCTGATAACCATTTACGATGGCACACTGTGCTGCATACATGGCTCCCAACATCTCTCCGGTCACATTCCGCTGTTGTAGGGACTGTTCATTGTCCCCATTTCCATAGGCAGTATAAATTTCACCGGTAGGTAGAATAAATACACAGCCAAAAGCATATTTTTTGATGGAGTCCTCATAGCTACCGTCCACATAGGCCATCACACAGCCCTCTCCGGGACGCTCCGAGTGCTCTGCTTTTGTTCCTGCTTGCATTCCTTTACAATCCGTATCCGCCGGCTGTATACAGGTAGGCTCCATCCCCAGATATTCCTGGGCCTGACTCAATATCCCAAAGCCCTTATATTCTGCTCCCGGATAACCTTCCACAGATGCTTTACAGGACGCCCAATCAGTGAAGATTCCGGTTACTTTACCCTTTTTTACAGCATAAAACTTCTTTGCCGCCATTCCTGCCTCCCTATATTGCAACAAAACTTTACCCTATATTATACCAATTTCAGTATCTCTTCGCAATGCCAATCATAAAGATGATACCATACAAAAAGAAGCTCTGCATAATGCTATTTCTGCCATGCAAAGCTTCTTATCGCTTATTCTACTTCAACAAAATCTGCGCCTCTTACGATTTCATAAATATCTTCTATGGTATCTGCAAAATAACTCTTATCAAATTTCTTTGCAATTTCCTCACTATGCATTCCCGCCTGTCGGCACCATTCGGCATCTGCCGTAATCTGCTGCAATCTCTCCAAAAAGTCCGCTTCCCCGGTATACTGGTAACCGTTTACCCCTTCTTCAATAATATCGCACAGACACATATCCTGTCGGCAAAGCAGCGGCAAGCCATTGGCAGCCGCCTCTATGTAAGTCAGTCCCTGAGTCTCACTGGTAGACGCACTGACAAATAAATCTGCCAGCTGATAATACTCCTGCACCCGGGAAGGGGGAACCATTCCGGTAAAGATTACCCTATCCTGAATCTCCAATTTCTCGGCCAATTGCTCCAAATGGGCTTTATCCGGGCCATCTCCTACGATTAAAAAGGTCATCCTTTGATTCTGTTTCAACGCCTTGGAAAACAGCTCTACCAATTCTCCCAAATTCTTTTCCGTACCCAAACGTCCCAGATTCAAAAGTACTGTATGGTCCTGGGGGATTCCCAATTCCAATCGCTTCTGTTTACGTTCTTCCTGGGTCAGCCGGTAGTTGTGCTGTTTTAAGGAAATACCACTGGGTACCACACGAATCTTATTCTTCATGTCATAGCCTTCGAGAGATTCCTTTACCTTCCGGGTAGGTGCTACCAGCACATCTGCATCCTTCAATCTGTTTCTGATAAAAAATCTGACAAACTTTTTGCCGATTCTTTCACTGGGAATCACATAGGTCACATATTGCTCATACATGGTATGATAGGTATGCACCAGGGGGGCTCCCGTATGCTTAGCAATACGACTGGCATAATGATAACTGAAAAACTCACATTGACTGTGAATCACATCCGGCTTCCATGCAATCAATTCCTCCACCAACGCATTGCCATTGGACATGGGCATACGTACATCCGGATACACAATATCCAGCGGAATGGACTTAATGTAATAAACATTTCCTTCCTTATGATTCTTCATATCTTCCGAAAAAGTCAGCACACGCACATCATGTCCTTTCTTTTCCAATTCTTCCATCAAATTCCGAACGGATGTAACTACGCCATTGGTAGTCACAGTAAACAAATCTGTTGTAATTAAAACCTTCATATACTTCACCCACTCACTTCGCAATATCACATACTACCCACCTATTATAATAGAATACCACTATATCTGTCCAACAAAAAAACGGTCAGAACTACAATTTCTGACCGTTTTCTATTCTTTTCTTCAAAACGTGCTTATTCCGCTGTCCATAAACCATGCAGATTGCAATAAATATATGTTGCCACAAAGGCATCTCCCTCAGATAATAAAAATTCTGCTCTGGGTGCATCCGTATAAGACAGCTTGACTTTCTGACTACCCTTTTTTGTCTCAATTACGATCCACTCAATATAGTGTTCCTCAACCATGGGATGTTCTACCGCTCCCACTTGTACAAGCACATGATTTCCGTCTACTGTTACCACCGGGACATGTTTTTCTGCCGCACCATCACTGGTTCCGGGAATCAGTTCCGTCATTTTTTGACCGCAACATACCACCGGTACCCCACTGACCTTTGCGTATTCGATAATATTTCCGCAATGCTCACATCTATAATATTTCATACTTACCTCCTATCATAAATATAGTTCCAAGTATCTCTATTCATTATACGTGCCGCGGAAAAGGAATAGTACCGATTTCCTCCACTCTTCACTCCATATTATCCAAAAGTTCCTGATAGAATCTGGAATAATCGGTTCTGCCGTTTTTGCCAAAACGGATTGCAGAAGAAGGATGAGAATTCATAACACCCGTTAAAAGGTAAGGAATATCATATCCCCAGATATTCCCCTTATCCTTCTCGGCCTGAATGTATTTCTGTACAAAATCCATTACAGGCACCAGATTGTATTTGGGATTACGCAAGAATGCCAACAAGGACTCCATATAACAGTTACCCGCACCACGTCCCATACCGCTGACAGTAGCATCCAGCAGGCTGGCACCATTGGTCAATGCTTCAATGGTATTGGCAAAGGCCAGCTGCTGATTATTATGAGCGTGGATACCGATTTTCTTGTTATGCTTCTCTGCAATATTCATATACAAATCAGTAAGTCTACGAATCTGTTCAGGGTAGAATGCACCAAAACTATCCACCAGATAAATCACATCCACATCACATTCCGCCAACAATTCCAGACCTTTATGTAATTCATCCTCACGGACCTTGGAAATGGCCATGATATTTACCGTGGTCTCATAACCTTTTTCGTGAGCATCCTGAATCATCTCAATAGCTGTAGGAATCTGATGAATATAGGTAGCAGTACGCACCATATCAATGACACTTTCCTCTTTTTTCAGAATATCTCTCTTGTAATCGGTTCTGCCCACATCGGTCATAACCGCAATCTTTAAATCAAAATCATTATTTCCAACTACCGCACGGATATCTTTTTCCTCGCAGAATTTCCATTTACCGTAATCATCCTTGCTGAAAATATCCTTGGAAGCCTTATATCCGAATTCCATGTAATCTACGCCGGCTTTAATATTGGTACGATACAAATCTTTTACAAATTCATCAGAGAATCCAAAATTATTTACCAATCCGCCATCACGTAATGTACAATCGACCACTTTTACATCCGGTCTGAATGCAATTAAATTACCGTTATTTCTTATCTTTTCCATAACAACCTCCAAGTAGCACAATGTATTTTGTCGCTTTAAACCGTTACACTTTAAAGTCTTAAAGTATATCTAGGATGATACTGCGTTTTGTTTCAAATGTCAATACATCATTTTAAAAAAATAAAAGCATTATGTTAGATAGGTGTATTTGCCGGAAAAACCTGCAACCCTTACGGTTGCAGGTTTCCTTATTTCTTAGAGTCTTGCATCAAACAATCCACAGAAGCTGTCAATAGGGTCTATGCCCGTAAATGCCTCAGGACCTGCTACCAATTTCTCCACCAAAGCATCTAAAGTACTGTCCTTACCATCATAGGTATTGATATAGGTTCTGGCCTGTGGAATATCTGCCAGCATGGTAGGCTGTCCACAGCCGATTACCACTACAGGTACTTCAAATACATACCAGGGAATTTCTCCGCCACCCTTGGACATACCAAAGCTGGGCCTGCCACTGGCTACATCGCAAAGGGTGATGACCATATCCATATCCTTCACAAAATCTGCAATCGCATTCTTTCCTGCAAAGTATAGATTAATGTTGGGCTTTTCTCCTGCCGCCATCTGCTTCTTCATCTTATCCAGAGGGCTCTCATAAATAAATGCATCAAAGCCCTTGGCACACAATCTTTCCTTCAAAGCCTCTGCCGGATTACCTCCGCCGTAGCCCATGGCCTTCATCAATTCTGCCATGGCACCACCATTCCCCTTAATATGCACAATCATGATGCGCTTATAACGCTCAGGGGTAATGGGTAATACGTCTTTGTCCTTATATTTTACAAGGGTAATGGCATCCCTGCTGATGGCCTTCTGCATTTCCATATACGCAGGCTGTCTTAGGGCTGTTGCCAGCACATCCGGGGACGGTACCAGCTCTTCTTTGGCCTTTTTATGCAGGCCCATGCGTGCCTTCAGCCCCAGAATTCTGGTCAGTGCCTCTTTCATTCTCTCTTCACTGATAATACCCGCCTTGTAAGCCTCCAACATAGTTGTAAAATCCTCTTCCGGGTCATTGAAAAAGAGGAACATGTCACAGCCTGCATTGATAGCCAGAGGCAACATTTCCTTTCTCTTCATACGGTTGGTCATGGCGACCATATGGGAAGCATCGGTCACTACCATGCCATTGAAGCCCAGTTTCTCACGCAATAGCCCGGTCATAATATTTTTACTAAGGGTAGCTGGCATCATATCATCATCCTGAATATCCGGCTGCAGTGCTCTCTCATACTCGGGCATCAGGATATGGCCACCCATAATAGCATCCAAATCATTTTCAATCAGAGTCTTGTACACTTGCCCATAGGTAGCATCCCATTTATCCACTTCGAAATAGTTTACATTATTGGAGATGTGTGCATCTCTAAAGTCCTGTCCATTACCGGGGAAGTGCTTAGCAGCACAGGCAAATCCGGGGATGGTATGGGCACCCCTCAAGTAAGCCGCACTCATACGGGCTACTCTTTCAGGGTTGTTACCGAAGGAGCGTCCGATGACTTCCGTATTTTCCCAGTTGTAAGCAATATCACATACCGGAGAAAAGGCCATATTGCAACCAATGGCCGCAGCCTCCTGATTGGACATTCTGCCCAGTTCAAAGGCATATTCGTCATTATCCGTAGCACCAATTTTGACACCGGTGCCAATCATAGTACCGTCTGCACAGGCACCATCACCGCCGGCCTCTGTATTACATGCAATAAAAACAGGAATCTTGGCATATTTCTGTAATTTACGGTTCTGCTCCTGAATCGCTGCCCCGGGGGCGGGATTATAACGGCAACCACCCAGATGATATTTCTCCATTAATTCCTTTAAATGTTCTTCTTCATGGGAAGAGGTAAGCTGAAAGAATAGCTGCCCTACCTTCTCTTCATCCGTCATACCTGCAATTGTGTCCTGCACCCACTTACAATCCTCATCGGACAAATAATAGGGTCTTGCTTTCAAATCAACCATAGTACCTTCTCCTCTCTCCTTACTTTAAGTTATTTAAAAATTCTGCTTCTTTCTTAATCTCGTATGCACCGCCATAGGTTCCATCCATCAGCTTACCCACAGCACGCTCTTTAAATTCACGCCAGGAATCACTTTCATATCTGACCAAAATAGGATAATAAAATACGCCGATGGTCTTGGCAGCATCCTGATCTCCGGGGGCATCCCCTACCATCAACACATGCTCCTTATCATATCCTTTTTTCACCAGCTCACGGATACAATGAGCCTTGGTACCTGCATCCTGTGCCAATATAATGTCCACATGCTCCAGCAAATGATAACGCTCCCATTCCTCCACCACTGCTTGTCTGTTAGCAGAAGATACAATGGCAATATCACCATACTGATGAGCATATTCCAGGGCTTCCTTTACACCCTCAAAGGGTTTCTTGTCCTCAAAGGAAATGGAGTTAATGCACTCATTCACCTTACGTGACCAGGACAGGGCCTTTTTCAGGCAGATATTATCTTGTTTTAAAATCTCCTGCTCCAGTGCTTCCGTAGACAGTTCAGGGGTCTCCAGTACCCACTTTTCCAATACTTCGATACCTTCTACCATTTTGTAAGCAGAATTCACCTCCCGAAGCATTTTGGCCAATCCCTTAAAGCGGTTAATCCCTCTGGTAATAGAATAAAGATTGATTCTGTTCCATCTGGTAAGAAGCTCCTCGCTCCACTGCTCTAACCCCCATTCCTCTACCATACAAGGTCCAAAACAACGAATATGTTTGATGTCCATGGTATCCATAGCACAACCATCAGAATCAATGCAAAACAGCCAGTCTCTTTTCTTTTCAAAATTGCTTAAATTCATTCCCATCACACTTCACCCCATTTTCTTTTTATTGTACCACATATTGCATTTTTTCATGAGTAATATTATTTGCATTTATCGTAGAATTTTTGTTGTTTTTTGTATTTCACCTCAAAATCGTAAGATTTCGAGGTTTTGTTTTATATTTACTTTTTACTTACCTTCCCCCAAAAAATAAGCCACAAAACTCCAAACAGAATTTTGTGGCTTATTATATAAATATTTCAATTTCTAATAGCCCTTGTACCTGATTATGAGTACTTATTTTCGTATCTTATTGTGAGATTTTCTTAGCCAGAATTTGTACAACAGCAATGCGGTCATTACTGCAACCGCACATCCTATTCCTCTTGCTAACCATACATTCATAGGCATTCTCTCTAATATTTTACAAATAAAAGTACCAATTCCTGATGCAATGACATACAAAAGAATTTCCCGTAGCATCCCCCTGCCTCCCAACTCTATTTCCTACATTAAACTTCTTCTGCACTCTTTTTGATTGCCCGGTATCTGGCATCAATTTCCTTTTGCATCCGGTCTACTACATTCCTGTACTCTTCCTTTTGCAGATGCTTGGTCCTGCCCATCATGGACAACCAATCGGATACCGGTATCTTTTTACCGGTCTTTTCCGGGTCATAGGACAGTCTGGTGACTCCCTGCTCCACCTCATACAGAGGAAAATAACAACAATTTACTGCCGCTTCAATGACCTTACGTTCCGTGGCCGGTTTATCATTCCAGTTTAAGGGACAAGCAGATATGGCCTTAATATAAGCAGTTCCCTCCGTCTTGGCATAATGGGCTGCTTTTGCAGCTTTTTTGATAAAATCCGTAGGATTGGACTCTGCCACCGTAGCCACATAGGGTATTCCCGTGGCTGCCATAATTTTAGGCATATCCTTGTTGAAAAAAGTCTTACCGTACTGCTTCTTTCCCACATGTGAGGTGGAACTGCGGGCACCTAAAGGTGTGGAATATGACAGCTGATAACCGGTATTCATATATCCACCATTATCATATTCAAAAATTAAAAGTCTGTGCCCACGTAATGCTGTTCCCAAAGCAGAACCCATACCAATATCCATACCGCCATCTCCGCTGACCATCACAAAAACAATATCTCCGGGTGGAAGCTCTCCCTTTTGTTGCTTACGGTAACAGATTTCCGCTACACCGCTTAAGGTATCTGCACCATTTTGAAATAAATTGTGTAAATAGGGCACCTTAAAACTGGTTTTGGGGTAGGCTGTGGTCACAATCATGCCGCAACCTGTCTGAAATAAAAATACCACCGGATCTTCAATACCTTTTAACAGCAAATTCAAATTCACAGGAATACCACAGCCGGGGCAAGCACCATGTCCCGGTGCAATACGGCCGGGCATTGCAGTGACCGCATTTAGGTTCCCTCCGGTGACCTTAAGGTGCTTAGCTTCGTCCTTTTCTACCTTGGTAGCACCAATACCGGTTCTCTCTCTTGTAACGGGGGCAAACAACGGCCCTTCTTCCTCCGCCTTTACTCCCGGCGTAACCCCATAATAGGCAAAATCAGGCCAAGAGGCATCTCCTGCTATAGAAAGCATGGTTTTGGCATCTTCTTTGAAAAAATCCTTACCACCCAGACCATAGATTAAGCTCTTTACATCTGCCTTGCTTCCATATCTCTGCAAAGCGGCCCGCACCTCCAGGGACAGATTACCTCCCCCTGCACCATAACTGTCTTGACGGTCCGCCACCAGTATATGCTCTGCATTCCCTATCCTTTCCACTAATTCATTTCCCGGAAACGGACGTAATACATGCAAGGTTGCTGTACCTACTTTATCCCCTTCCTCTTCATGAGACCTGCGCAATTCCTCCACCGCTTCCATAGCAGTATCGTAAGAGGACCCTAACAGCACCAGAATCTTTTGGGCATCCTCACAACCGATGCTCTCTACTTTGCCATAATGTCTTCCGGATAATTCCCCAAAGTCTGTAAACAGCTTTGGCAGTACCCGGTCCGCTTGCTCCATCGCCAGATGCATCTGATACCTGTTATTCATCAAATCCGGCTCATTCATATAAGAGCCCACCGTGATGGGATGCTCTAAATCCAAGAACGGGTAAGGTTCCTGCTTTTTACCCACAAAGGCTTTCACATCTTCGTCTTTGGCAAACCGGAAACACCTTCCCTTTTGATGGCTGGTAAAAAAACCGTCATAGGCCACCACTACCGGCAGGTGCACCTGCTCTGCCAATTTCAGTGCAATGATATTAAAATCATATACCTGCTGTACCGTACTGGCAAAAAGAATGGGCCAACCGGTATTTAGCAAATACATAATATCACTATGATCTCCCTTAATGGACAAGGGTCCGGATACAGTACGACAGACCACATTCATTACCATGGGATATCGGGTACCGGATTGTACCGGGAGCTGCTCCAACGCATAGAGCAGACCGTTGGCACTGGTGGCATTGATTACACGTCCTCCTGCTACGGAAGCACCATAACAGATACCGGCGGCACTGTGTTCTCCTTCTGCCGCAATCATCACCAGATCCGTGTCTCCATCGGCACGCATCATATCCAGATTCTCCGCAATTTGTGTGGAAGGAGTGATGGGATAATACCCCATCAAATCATATCCGATTTGCTTGATGGCAATGGCTGCCATTTCATTACCGGATGCATATTCCATGTCTTGCTTTTTCATTACACTTCTCCTCCTTCCATTCTCTTTTCTGTTAAATAGGATTCGGATGTGATATAACCATCCGGGCCTGCCTTTTCATAATACGCCGGCATCCGCAGCAGCTCCTGATTGGGCAGGAAATACTGCTTATTCGGATGTTCTGACTCTATTCCGCGTACCAATGCATTTACCGGACACACATCCACACAACGCAAGCAGCCTTTACAGTGATAATAATCCAGACCCTGATTTACCATCATTTCCCTGCCCTTGTACTCTCCCTTGGCAAACTGGAATACCATATCAGGACAGGTAGAGAGACACAATCCGCAATTAATACACCTTTCCTGTATAAATAAAGGAATATACCCCTGTCTGGAAGGGGACAAATCGGATACCACCGTGCTGCCGGGTCTGGGATTGATACCTCCCATAGGGGCTGTTTCATACCCCCAAATACCTTCCCGAGCCTGCCCCTTGGATTCTTCCCCCGCAGCTTTTACAGAATTTACATTTTGCTCCAAAGGTCCCACTTCTTCGTATCCGCGACGCAACCCCTGCAGATTATTCTCCAAAGCCTCCGGATATTTCTTGCCCAGAGTATCCCGGCAGATTTGTTCTCCCTTTTCTACTGATTTAAGGCCCATGAGCTTTAAAACTGCTCCCATCATCACCACATTGATTCTGGAATGGGTTTCCATAGCAATCTGCTGCGCCTTCAGACCGTAAAGCTGTCCCGGCAATCCTTCCGGTAATGCCTGCCCCGGCTCCAATGCAACAATTACTGCTGTCTCATTTCCACAGCCCTTCCACACAATCCCATCCTTCAATAAGGCTTGATGAAATACCACCAGCAAATCCGGCTCCACTACCGGAGAATGCACTCTGATTTCTTTTGCCTTATCACAATACCGTATGAACCCCTTTACCGGAGTTCCGGTCTTTTCCGAGCCATAGCTGGAAAAACTACTACTATTCAGATCCAAATATTTGATTCCCAGCTCACCCAGCATTTTGCCGCATAAATTGGCACCCAGACCTCCGATACTTTCCAGACGGATTTCATAATATTCCTTACCGGATGTCAGCTTTTTCTGTAGCCCCCATCTGTTATCCTTTATATGCTCCATTCCGATTCCCCTTCTTTTTGCCCTTTTAAAACTTTTATTTTTTTCTATGATTCTGTCTCACTGAAAAACTCTTTTCCCACAGAACATAAGGGGCATACAAAATCCTCCGGTAAATCTTCGAACTTGGTACCGGGTGCAATCCCCTGCTCCGGTGCTCCTGCCTCTTCATCATTAATCCATCCGCACACATCACATATATATTTCATAAGCTTTCCCTCCTATTATCTGTTTTCAGCCAATTCCTTACATAATTCCTCTGTCAACTGCTCCAACTGCCCGATGCTTTCCTGATTTAGGGCAGAAAGGATTCTCACCGTATGCTCCGCAAAAACAAGTCCCTTGCATTTCTCCATTTTTTGACGCATCAGCATAGCCGCCGCCACCGCCCAACTGCCGTTTTCCATAAAGGCAACCATCCGGTTACTATAATACCGTTCTATCAACCACCCAATAAATTCACGCATGGGCGGAAAAATTCCTGCATTATAGGTGGTGGTCGCTAATACCAGCTTAGAATAGCGGAAGGCCTGTGCCACTGCTTCTGACATATCACATCTGGCCAGATCCCTTACTACTACCGGACAACCCCTTTGACGCAACTGGTGCTCCAAGCGAAGTACCGCCTTCCGGGTATTTCCATAAATAGAGGTATAGGCAATAAGTACCCCCTCTTCCTCCGGCTGATAGGTGGACCAAGTTTGATACAATTTCAAATAATATGCCAGATTCGACCATAATACCGGACCATGAAGAGGACAAATCTTCCCTATTTCCCAAGTAGCCACCTTCTGTAGCAGCTTCTGTACATAAATCCCATATTTTCCTACTATTCCAAAGTAATACCGCCTAGCTTCCGGTAGCCATTCCTCATCCGCGTCCAACGCTCCAAACTTACCAAAGGCATCTGCTGAAAATAAAATTTTATCCGTACTATCGTAAGTCACCATTACCTCCGGCCAATGCACCATGGGTGCCGTGGTAAATAACAGCTTATGACGCCCCAGCGAAAGCATATCCCCATCAGATACCGATATACACTGTTTGGAAAATTCCCTTCCAAAAAAATTCTGCATCATCCCAAAAGCTTTTGCTGTGGCTACCAGGACAGCCTCCGGATATTGCTCCATAAAGCACATAATACCTGCCGAGTGATCCGGCTCCATATGCTGTACAATCAGATAATCCGGCTTTCGTCCCTTCAGTGCCTGTTGCATGCTTTGTAGCCACTGTTCTGTAAAGCGTGCATCTACCGTATCCAGAACGGCTACCTTTTCATCCATAATGATATAGGAATTGTAGGAAATCCCCTTGGGCACTACATATAATCCTTCAAACAAATCAATGCTATGGTCATTGACTCCCACATACTGAATATCACTTGTAATAGTAATATATTACACCTCTGTACTATATTTATGATTCTCTATGGTTCTAAATGAACCTACTTCTTCTTTTTATAGTTTCTTCTTATCCTCTGTATTTATTCAACATATATAAAAATTTGACATTACCTGTTATCGGATTTATACTCTTTTAGGACCTGTCTATGGTCCCGGAAAGGCGGATTTCTCCTATGGAAAATTTGATTTTTTGTTTGAATGCCACCATTCCCATCTTCCTGGTAATGGTAATAGGATACATATGCAGAAACTTAAAACTAATGGATGAAGGTTTCGTGAGGACCCTAAATTCTTTTAACTACAAGGTGACTCTGCCGGTGCTTTTGTTCAAGGATATTGCTGAAGCGGATTTCTATGCAGTATGGGATACCAACTATGTGCTGTTTTGCTTTCTGGTAACACTCCTATGCATCTGCGTCCTGTGGGTACTGACCTCCATCTGTTGCAAGGATAAAAGCATCCTGGGTGAATTTGTACAGGCTTCCTACCGTAGCAGTGCCGCTGTGCTGGGTATTGCCCTGATTCAAAATATCTACGGCACCTCCGGCATGGCACCACTGATGATTATCGGCTCCGTTCCCCTTTATAATGTGGCGGCAGTCATCATCCTGTCTCTGACCGGTCCCACTGCTCATGGACTAAATAAAACCACAATAAAAAAGACCCTGAAAGGGGTCCTGACCAATCCGATTATTCTGGGTATCCTATTGGGTATGATTGTATCCTTATGCCGCATCACCTTTCCGGTCATGGTTACCAAGACGATCAACAACATCGCCGTACTGGCTACTCCTTTGGCTCTGTTGGGTCTGGGAGCTGCCTTTGAAGGCCGTAAGGCGCTGGCCAAGCTGAAACCCACCTTGGCCTGTCTGATGGTCAAATTAATCCTACAGCCTGCCCTATTCCTGCCCCTGGCAGCATACTTAGGCTTTCGGGAGGAAAAAATGATTGCCCTGCTCATCATGCTGGGTGCTCCCACCACCGCCAGCTGCTATATCATGGCTAAGAATCTGGGCCATGAGGGCACACTGACTTCCAGTGCCGTGGTGACTACTACCTTCTTTAGCTCCGTAACCTTGACGGTGTGGCTGTATTTGTTGAAAATATATGGCCTGATATAAATACTTCAAAAGGGCGGGAATTTTCCCGCCCCTTTTCATATCTCCTATCATTCTTCTGTACCGCTTACTGCTGCTACAGTATCCGCCACCTCTACCACTGCCGGTCCCGGTGCAAATGCTTCCGCATTGTCCGCAGTTTCCATGGGATCCTCAACTTCCCGTTCTTCTTCCTCTTCTTCCCAAAGAGAATCGTATTCCTCCCGTTCTTTGGCCAGAGCACCCATATTCTTGGCAGCCTGGTACATTTCCATGCTGTAATCCATCAATTTTTTCTCATCAGAAGGAGGCACAATCCCACCCTTCATGATTCTACGGGCCACCTCCATAATTTTAGCCAGGTCCTCCACATACTCTTCCATGGCTTCCCCCTGCTGCTTTGCAGAAACCATATTAGCGGTAGCCGACCACTGCTCCAGCAGCTTGTCCATATAATCCCGGTATTCGGTCTGCTTTTCCTTTACTGCTTCTATGGTAAGCTCCAGCGTGGCTGCTTCATTGGCATAGAGGGTTTTACCATCTTCTACCGAAGCCATCTTTTTCTCCAGTTCCTGCTTT
>JAFUKS010000093.1 GCA_017473445.1 Lachnospiraceae bacterium | reverse complement strand
CCAGCGCATCTCTTATCGCCTTTTCCTTCTCCTCCGGACACTGAGGCTGTCTAGCTGTCTCCGCTCCCGCTCCGGTCCGCGCAGAACAGAGGTCCACCGGACCTCTTGCGCCCTTCTCTTCCGGACACTGAGGTTGTCTGCTATCTTCCGATTTCGGCAGATTATAATTCTCCCCAACCTCTATTCCACACTTTCGAACGCAATCTTTTTTGATTGCGTTTTTTACCTGTGAAATATACAGATTAGAAACCTTCAAACCATGCTCCTTCAGAACATATTCCTGAATTTCCTTATAAGTCGCCTTACTCTCTGCTGAAGTCAAATCCAGCTCATCTAACTCTAATTCCACTTCAATGTAATCATCAGCCTTTTGTTGGGACAATAAAACTACAGTCTCCACATGCACCGTATGCCCAAACTGATCCACACCCCGTACCTTCTTTAACTCATAACCGCCCTCACAAAGAATCTTTAAATCTCTGGCCAGGGTAGCGCTGTCGCAGCTCACATATACAATCTTTTCCGGCTGCATCTTTAGCATGGTGTCCAAGCAATCCTGGTCGCAGCCCTTCCGAGGAGGGTCTACTACGATGACATCCGGATGAAGCATATCCGCCTGTCCTGCTGCCGGACCCTTCTTGTCTGCCTCCGCACTTAACCGTGCATAAAACTCCGGCAGTACCTCCTCTGCCTTGCCCACATAGAAGGTGGCATTGGTGATTTCGTTTCTCTTAGCATTCTCTCTGGCGTCGTCGATAGCCTGGGGTACAATTTCCACGCCGTGGACCTGGCCTGCTTTCCGGGCCAGGAATAAGGAGATGGTGCCGATACCACAGTACAAATCCCACACTGCTTCCTTGCCGGTAAGTCCCGCATAGGACAGAGCGAGACTGTAAAGCTTTTCGGTCTGTACCGGATTTACCTGATAAAAGGACAAGGGGGAAATATGGAATACCAATTCCTCGCCTGTGCAGGGATATCCTTCCTGCTCCATATCACGTACATGGATTACATCGGAAATGGTATCCGCTCCCCAGAGGGTATGGATTTCCTTACCCATGATTACATTGGTTTTTTCCGTATGAATACTTACGGAGATGCTGGTCATGCCGGGAATCTGCTGTAAACGAGTAAGCAGCTTGTCCTGATGGGGCATGAATTCCTGCGGATTCTCTTGTCCAAGCGCCTTGCTGTCGGTTCCTGCCTTTTTGCCTTTATAATTTATCACCAGACACACCATGATCTCGCCACTGGAAAAGCCCTTACGAATCAATACATGACGCACCAGACCCTTGCCGGTCTCCTCGTCATAAGCAGGGACCTTGTATTCCTTCATATAATCCAGAAAAATCTCCAATATCTCACGATTTTCCTCCACTCCCAGAGCACAATCCGTATTAGAAATGATGCTATGGGTGCGGCCTGCGTAGAAGCCGGTCACGGGCTTCCCATCTTTATCCGTCCCCATCGGATACTGGGCCTTGTTTCGATAGCGGAAGGGCTCTTCCATGCCTACAATGGGCTCCATAACACTGTCCACAAAGCCTTCTTCAAAGCCACCGATACGCACCAGATTATTGCGGATTTTGCCCTGCTTAAATGCCAGCTGCTTTTCGTAGCTGAGAGCCTGTATCTGGCAACCGCCACACTGTCTGTGGTAAGCACACTTAGGCGTAACGCGAAAAGGAGAAGGCTGTAACACCTTCTCTAATCGTGCATAGGCATAATGTGCCTTGCTTTTCATGATTTTCACTTCCACCGTATCACCGATGACTGCATCCTTTACAAAGAGGGTAAAGCCATCCACCTTACCGATGCCCTCTCCCTCGGTGCCCATATCCTCTATGGTCACTGTCAAAATATCATTCTTCTGATATCCCATGTTCTTCCTCATTTCAAAGAGCGACCTGTCTCTGCCGCCATACTCTTTTCAGAACTCAAAATACTTAATCCAACCTGCTTGCGGTCAAATTAGATTCAAACAATCTGTTATAGCCCAACCAGCCGGTATTTTTAATGTTATTTTCCAGTACCTCTTTAAAGGTCTGTAGCTTGGCATCCGTATCATCTGCATAGTTCAGCGCCACTGCCTCAATAATGGCAGGAATCTTGGGGGAACCATACTCATATTTGCCATGATGAGCCAAAATACAATGCTGTACCTGAAGCAACAGATGCTGAGGAAAACCAACAATGGTGGCAGCCTTCTCACCTACCATCTGGGAACCCATCACAATATGTCCCAGCAGCTGTCCTGCATCGGTATAATCATTCTCCGGAAAAGGAGAAAATTCCTTGGTCTTGGCAATATCGTGGCACATGGCTGCAGTCAGCAGCAAATCTCTTTTCAGAATAGGATAAGCACTGCAATAGTAATCACAAAGCTTGGTCACGCTTAAGGTATGCTCCAATAGTCCACCTACAAAGCTGTGATGTACGGTTTTGGCTGCGGAGGATTTTTTTAAGGCTTTGATGAAATTTTCATCCTTTACAAAGAATGCTTCCAACAATTGCTTTAAATATGTATTTTGGATACTTTTGATAATACCCTGTAACTCCTGATACATGGTCTCGATATCCTTGGAGCTGATGGGCAGGTAATCTGCCGGATTGTACTCTCCCTCCCGGCATACCCGGATACGCTTTACGCTTACCTGCAGAGCACCGTTAAAGCTGGTCACTTCACCATATACCTCAATATAATCCAAGGTATCGTATTCGCCGATGCCGGGATTATTGGGCTCCCATACCTTGGCATCGATGGTACCTGTTTTATCCTGCAAGATTACGTTCTCATAGGCCTTGCCGTTTTTGGTCACTGCAGACTGTTTATGCTTGCACAGGTAAATGTCAAATACTCTGTCCCCGTCTTTTAAATCCTTAATATATTTCATTGTTGTCTATCCTTTCTGATGTGTTATGGCACTTCGGTAAGTGTAATATTAAATTTGATTTCCTTATAACCGCTTTGAGACTGGCGCATGATCATAATCTCCACCGCCTGCCCCGGTGCAAATCGCAGCAACTTGGAAGAATAGTCGCTTTGGTCGCGGACCTCGCTACCGTCAATGGCGGTAACAATGTCGCCCACCTGCATACCCTCTATCATAGCCGGAGAACTCATTTCTACACGTTTAATAAATGCTCCGTAAGGTACATTCATCTCTACATGGGCCTCCCGGGTTACATTTTTGGTGTGAATGCCCAGGTAAGCAATGGGTTCCTGATTGGAAAGCTTTTCTATGGTCTTTTTTAGTTCCGAAATGCCGTACACAGTAATCATGTTTTCGTAATCACTGCCACTGATGCTGTTGGTAATAATACCAATCAGCTGTCCCCTCAGATTAAACAGCATACCGTCAGAACTATCATTGCCGGTAATATTGGTAATCCAGAAGGAATAAGCCCTATCTGTCAGCGTCTGCTGGGTATGCTGTGCCGTAATCATACCATAATGCACACTGTCACCCAAGCCGCTGGAGGTACCCAGGGCCACCACCGGACTGCCCACAAAACTCTTGGTGCTGGATACACCTAAGCGGGCAATGGCAACCTGCTCCGTTAAATCTGAATCCTCCGTCTTCATATCCTCCAGCTTAACTGCCACAATAGCCAGACCGGATACCTTGTCATAGCTTTTCAGCTGTGCTGTTTTTTGCTCATCATTAAAAAACGTCAACGAAATACGGTCTGCCCCTTCCAAGGGCTCATATTTTGTCAAAATGAGTAGTTCCACAGAATTATTGGCAATAATCACACCGTAGGTCTGATATTTACTGGTCTGCACTTCATTAAACCAATCCACATCCGAGTGTATCCCTGTTACCGACACCATGGAGCGGCGAAGCTCCTCCACATATTCATTCATGGACGCATACATCTGTTGATAGCTTTCCATGGTGAAAAGATTTTCTGCTAACGCTCCGGGCAGTTCCTCCTCATCAGATGTAAGGGAATCCTTATTTTGTTCATCCTTACTGTCAGAAAGCATATCCTCCGGTGCCATCTCATCCTTGTCCTCAGGGAAAACCACTATCTGTGGCTGTTCCTGGGGATACAGCATCTTGCTGATAATAGGTTCCAGCAACAGGAAGGTCAGGCAGGCAATCAAACCAAACATCACCGCCATAGCCGCTGTCAACATTGTACGCTGGGCCAGCTTCTTTTTATTCACGGGACGCTCTTTAATTTTTTCGATAATAAACGCTTTTTCTTCGTTTTGATCAAACTGGGGCATCTTTTCACCTCGAATTTCTAAAGTAACAGCCGTCGCTTGGTTTTCGCTTCGCGTACAGTATAACAAATTTTTATCGGATTGGCTATAGATAGGTGCATTTGACAAAGACTTTGTGATATAATGTACGGGAGCGTAAAACCAAGCAGAAAAGGAAGTATCATGAACGCAAAAGTATTAAAAACCTTAGAATATTATAAAATTATCGACCTATTGATTGAAAAAGCCAATTCCCAGCCGGGCAAGGATCGTTGCAAGGCCCTGCTTCCCATGGAGGATTTGGAGGAAATCAAAGCTGCTCAAGCCGGTACCCGGGACGCAGTAGCCCGTGTGTTGAAATTCGGCAGTATCTCCTTTGGTAACAATACGGACTTAGGCTTTGCCATCAAGTCCCTGGAGGTTGGCAGTACCCTCTCTGCCATTGAACTGCTGAGACTGGCCAAGATGCTTCATAATGTCGGCCTGGTCAAAAATTACGGCAAAAAGGAACGGGAGGACCAGCCCGAGGATACTCTGGATTCCTTATTTGAGGCTTTGACTCCCCTGACCCAGTTATCCAATGAAATCCAGCGGTGCATTCTCTCCGAGGAGGAAATTGCGGACGACGCATCTCCCACCTTAAAGAGCATCCGCCGTTCCATCCAGATTACCAACGACCGGATACACACCCAGCTGAATTCCATGCTGAACGGCTCCTTCCGTAATTATCTTCAGGATGCAGTGATTACTATGCGTAATGACCGCTACTGTATCCCCGTGAAATCCGAGTACAAGAATCAGGTAAACGGTATGGTCCATGACCAGTCCGCCAGCGGCTCCACCTTTTTCATCGAGCCTGCGGCAGTGGTGAGCCTGAATAATGAATTAAAGGAGCTGTTCCTGAAAGAACAGGAAGAAATCAATGTGATCCTGGCTACCTTAAGTGCCCAGGCCGGTGAACATACCACCGAGCTGGCTACCAACCAGAGGCTCATGACAGAGCTGGACTTTATCTTTGCCAAAGCCAAGCTGGCACTGGATATGAACGCCACAGAACCTATTTTTAACACAGAACACTATTTGCATATCCGCAAGGGTCGTCATCCCCTGCTGGATAAAAAGAAGGTGGTTCCTGTAGATATCCATCTTGGCAAGACCTTTGACCTGCTGGTCATCACCGGTCCCAATACCGGCGGTAAGACCGTCACCTTAAAAACCGTGGGATTGTTTACCCTCATGGGACAGGCGGGTCTGCATATTCCCGCCCTGGACCGCTCTGAGCTGTCTATTTTCCGGGAAGTATATGCGGATATCGGGGATGAACAGAGTATTGAGCAAAGTTTATCCACATTCTCCTCCCACATGACCAGTATTGTCCACATTTTGGGCCATGCAGATGAGGATTCCCTGTGTTTATTTGATGAATTGGGGGCCGGTACAGACCCCACTGAGGGTGCAGCACTGGCTATTGCTATATTAAACCATTTACACGACCGGGGCATCCGCACCGTAGCTACCACCCATTATAGTGAGTTGAAGCTATATGCACTTTCCACCTCCTTTGTGGAAAATGCCTGCTGCGAATTTGATGTGGAGACCCTCCGTCCCACCTATCGTCTGCTCGTCGGTATTCCCGGTAAGAGTAATGCTTTCGCCATTTCCTCCAAGCTGGGATTACCGGACAGTATTATTGATGCCGCCAAGGAGCAAATCAGCAAGGAGGATGAAAGCTTTGAGGATGTCATCGCAGACCTGGAAAAGAGCCGTGTGACCATTGAAAAGGAACAAAAGGAAATTGCTGCATATAAAGAGAAGATTCGTACTCTCCAGGAGCAGCTGGCCCGTAAAAATGAAAAAATCGACCAGTCTAAGGACAAAATTCTGAAAGACGCCCACGAAAAGGCAAGAGAAATTCTTCAGGAGGCCAAGGATGTGGCCGATGCCTCCATCCGGGAATTCAATAAAATCGGTTCCGGCGGTGATATCAAGGAGCTGGAGAAGAAACGTCAGAATCTTCGGGACAAGATTAACGATAAAAATGCCAAGCTGTCAGCTGCCAAAAAGCCTGCTGCTGTTGCCGGTAAAAAGACCTTGGACCCTGCAAAGCTAAAGAAGGGGGATATGGTCAAAATTGTATCCATGGGATTAAAGGGTACCGTAAGTACCCTGCCCGATGCCAAAGGAAATCTCTTTGTCACCTGTGGTATTATGCGTACCCAGACCAATGTAAAGGATTTGGTATATTGTGAGGAAACCACTGTTACCACTCCTACTCTTCAGCGTACCAATACCGGCAAGATTAAGATGTCCAAGAGCTTCTCTATCTCCCCGGAAATCAACCTGCTGGGACGCACCACCGACGAAGCCATTGCAGAGCTGGACAAATATTTGGACGACGCTTATCTGTCCCATTTATCCAGTGTACGTGTAGTACACGGTAAAGGCACCGGCGCTTTACGTGCCGCAGTACACAGTCACTTAAAACGCATGAAAAATGTAAAAGAATTCCGCTTAGGCGAATATGGTGAAGGAGATGCAGGTGTAACAATTGTCACCTTTAAATAACGGGAGGAAAAATGGTAACCAAACAGAAAATATTAATTGTAGATGATGATAACAATATTGCAGAGCTGATTTCCCTGTATTTGACCAAAGAATGCTTTGAGACTCTGATTGTCAACGACGGGGAATCTGCTATTACCGCTGTATACAGCTTTCAACCCAACCTGATTTTGCTGGATATTATGCTACCCGGTATGGACGGTTATCAGGTATGCCGGGAAATCCGTGCCAAACTGACCCTGCCTATTATTATGCTTTCTGCCAAGGGAGAGGTATTTGATAAGGTACTGGGGCTGGAGCTGGGTGCCGATGACTATATTGAAAAACCCTTTGATGCCAAAGAGCTGGTAGCCCGGGTAAAGGCTGTCCTGCGCCGCTACAAGCCCACAGCCGCCTCTGAACCGGAGGATGCAGACAAGATCGTTCATTATCCTGACTTGGATATCAATCTGACCAACTATTCCGTAGTATACCAGGGACAAACCGTAGAAATGCCGCCCAAGGAGCTGGAGCTTTTGTACTTTCTGGCTTCTTCTCCCAATCATGTATTTACCAGAGAACAGCTGCTGGACCAGATTTGGGGCTACGAATATATCGGCGACACCCGTACCGTGGACGTGCATATCAAGCGATTACGTGAAAAAATCAAGGATCATGAGAACTGGAAAATCAGTACCATCTGGGGTATTGGATATAAATTTGAGGTACGTAATTAAACATGAAGAAAACGCTCTATTTGAAATTTATTCTGGGCTATCTGATTTTTGGTATCTTTGGATTTATTATTATTTCCACCTTTATCCCCACCATGATCAAGGAAAAGCTGGTAAAGGATAAGGCCGAGGACCTATATCAGGAAGCTGTTCTGGTAGCAGAGGATTACGCTACCGGTCTGTATACCAGTGAGACCAGTCTGGAAACCGTAAAAACCGGTCTGGATGCCCTGGCCCTCTATATGGATAGTGAGATTCGGATTATCAACCCTTCCGGACGTCTGGTTTTGGATACCCACTCGCCCATAAATGTGGAGGCGGAAATCTATATCGAAAACTTTGACCCCACTGCCACAGAGGGCTCCTACTACATGATTAACGACTTCTTCGGCAATTTCAATACCGAGGTGCTGACCGTATTGGCTCCTATTACATCAGATTTCAAGGTAAAGGGATATGTGGCCATTCATCATGATATGTCTGATATTCTGGACACCTGCAATGACCTGCTGATTATTTCTTATATTACCTTGATTATATTGTTTATACTGTCCCTGATTATTCTGTTCTTCTTTACGGAATTTGTATATATGCCCCTGCGGAAAATTACCTACGCCACAGAGCAGTACGCTTCCGGTAATATGCATTATGAATTTCAGGTGGATAATGATGATGAAATCGGATATCTGGCAGCCTGCCTGAACTTTATGGCCAGTGAAATCGCCCGGTCCGAGGATGACCAAAAGAAATTTGTGGCCAACGTATCCCATGATTTCCGGTCCCCTTTAACTTCTATCCGTGGATATCTGGAAGCCATGCTGGATGGCACCATTCCGCCGGAGCTTCATGAAAAATATTTGAGCATCGTGCTCAATGAAACCCAGCGGCTGACCAAGCTGACTAACAGCCTACTGACCCTGAATAACTTAAACACCCGGGGGATTTTACTGGACAAGAGTAATTTCGATATTAACCAGGTGATTAAAAATACTACCGCCACCTTTGAAGGTACCTGCAGAAACAAGTCCATTTCCTTTGAGCTGATTCTGACAGATGACGAGATGTATGTGCATGCAGATGTGGAAAAGATTCAACAGGTTCTTTACAACCTGATTGACAATGCTATCAAATTCAGTCATAGCAATTCCACCATTACCATTGAAACCCATGAAAAAAAGAGCAAACTCTTTGTGTCCGTGAAGGATAATGGTATCGGTATTCCCAAGGAGGACTTAAAGCTGATTTTTGATAGATTCTATAAATCCGATTCCTCCCGAGGCAAGGATAAAAAGGGGACCGGACTGGGCCTTTCCATCGTAAAGGAAATCATCCGTGCCCACAATGAAAATATCAATGTCATCAGTACTCCTAACGAGGGTACCGAGTTTATCTTCTCCCTGTCCATTGCAGAGGAGGGGGACCAATAGCATGAAAGAGGGTATCCCCAAGCCATTGCAAGACTTGGGGATACCCTCTTTTTGTTTACAGGATATGTTCTATTTTTTTCATCACCATTCT
>JAFUKS010000092.1 GCA_017473445.1 Lachnospiraceae bacterium | reverse complement strand
ATCCACACTGATTTCATACTCCTGCTTAAACCTTTTGTATTCCGGAGTACTCTTTAGTTTCTCTGCATAAGAAGGTACTCTATCTGCAATGGTGGAAATCTCTACTACAAGAGAAGGCTTCCGCTGTACATAAATAGAGTAGATGCTGTACATATGTAATTTGGTGATTAATTTGTCCGTCAGTATAGTGCCCTTGGTCAATACCAGTTGATTATCCAGTGTAAGTACATCCTCCGCCACAATCATTCCGGGCACCAGCTGAGTTATCAGAAGTCTGATTCTCGATGGTTTGCTCAAATTATTCTGTCCTTCCCAAAACTGTAGTGAAATAAGGCTAATGTAATAAAATTATTATAGCATAGCAGAAGAAAAATTGAAAAGCTTTATTAAAAAAAACGATAAAGAGTTTCACAAATTGTTTACAAAATGTTAATTTCCTGTTACTTCCAAAGTGTTGAATCTCGTTTCCAAATCTGCTACAATAGGTAGCGTGTTGTGGTGTCCCGGAAAAGAGGGATACCTGAAAGGTATGGAATGATATGAGTTTGTTGGAAAAGATATTTGGTACACATAGTGAGCGGGAATTAAAGAGAATTATTCCCATCGTGGACAAAATTGAAGCATTGCGTCCTGCTATGCAGGCACTTTCCGATGAGGAACTGAAGGATAAAACAGTGCAGTTCCGTTCCCGTTTGGAACAGGGGGAGACACTGGATGACATATTACCGGAGGCTTTTGCGGTGGTAAGAGAGGCTGCAAAGCGTGTATTAAACATGGAGCATTACCGCGTACAGTTAATGGGTGGTGTGATTTTGCATCAGGGACGTATCTCCGAGATGCGTACCGGTGAAGGTAAGACCCTGGTATCTACCCTGCCTGCATATCTGAATGCACTGACAGGCAAGGGCGTGCATGTGGTTACGGTCAATGACTATCTGGCAAAGCGTGACGCGGAGTGGATGGGACAGGTGCATGTGTTCCTGGGCCTTACAGTGGGCGTTGTACTGAACAGCATGCCTGCAGAGCAGCGTCGTGCTGCGTATGGTTGCGATATTACTTATGTGACCAATAATGAACTGGGCTTTGATTATCTTCGTGATAATATGGTTACCTACAAGGAGCAGCTGGTACTGAGAGGCTTACACTATTGTATTATCGACGAGGTGGACTCCGTGCTGGTGGATGAGGCCCGTACGCCTTTGATTATTTCCGGACAGAGCGGTAAGTCCACCGCACTGTACGAAATGTGTGATTTACTGGCACGCCAGATGAAGCGTGGTGATGATATGAAGGCTCTTTCCAAGATGGATGCCATCATGGGTATCGTACAGGAGGAGACCGGTGACTTCATCGTAAATGAAAAGGATAAGGTCATTAATCTGACCGCTGCAGGTGTACAGAAGGTGGAAAATTTCTTCCACATCAAGAACTTTGCAGACGCTGAGAATCTGGAAATCCAGCACACCATTATTTTGGCACTGCGTGCACACAATCTAATGTTCCGTGACCAGGATTATGTGGTGAAGGACAATCAGGTCATGATTGTAGACGAATTTACCGGTCGTATTATGCCCGGCCGTCGTTATTCCGATGGTCTCCATCAGGCCATTGAGGCAAAGGAAAAGGTGAAGGTAAAGCGTGAGAGCAAGACCCTTGCATCCATTACCTTCCAGAACTTCTTTAATTTATTTGAAAAGAAATGTGGTATGACCGGTACTGCACTTACCGAGGAAACAGAGTTCCGTGAGATTTACGGTATGGACGTGGTGGAGGTACCCACCAATAAGCCCGTCATCCGTATTGACCGTCAGGATGCGGTGTACAAGACCAAAGCGGAGAAGTTAAAAGCAATTGTAGAAGAAGTTGCCATAGCCCACGAAAAGGGGCAGCCCGTACTGGTAGGTACGATCAATATCGATGCCAGTGAGGAGCTGAGCCGTCTGCTTACCAAGCGTGGTATCAAGCATAAGGTATTGAATGCCAAGTTCCATGAATTGGAAGCTGAAATCGTAGCCGATGCAGGTATCCATGGTGCGGTGACCATTGCTACTAATATGGCAGGTCGTGGTACGGATATTAAGCTGGATGAGGAAGCTAAGGCTGCAGGTGGTCTGAAGATTATCGGTACCGAGCGTCACGAGTCCAGACGTATTGATAATCAGCTGCGTG
The DNA here is from genome assembly GCA_017473445.1 of Lachnospiraceae bacterium. Taxonomy (GTDB): domain Bacteria; phylum Bacillota; class Clostridia; order Lachnospirales; family Lachnospiraceae; genus Acetatifactor. The sequence continues at coordinate 16,237 of JAFUKS010000092.1, read as the reverse complement.
GACGTTCCGGTCGTCAGGGTGACCCCGGTGAGTCCCGTTTCTACATCTCCTTGCAGGATGATTTGATGAGACTCTTCGGTTCCGAGAGACTCATTGCCATGTTCAATACCCTGGGTATTCCCGAGGGGCAGGAGATTGAGCACAAGGCATTGACCAACGCCATTGAAAGTGCCCAGAAGAAGATTGAAAATAACAACTTCGGTATCCGTAAGAATTTGCTGGAATATGATAAGGTTATGAGCGAGCAGCGCCAGATTATTTATGAAGAGCGTAATCGTGTTTTGAATGGCGAGAGCATGCGTGATTTCATCTATAAGATGATTACTGATATTGTGGAGAATTGTGTGGACATCAGTATCAATGATGATGTGGACAGTGCAGAATGGAATTATGATGAGCTGAACAGCCTGTTATTACCCACCATTCCCATTGAGCCTGTGACTGCAGAGCGTGTGAAGAAGGCCAAGAAGAGCAGCCTGAAGCAGCAGCTGAAGGAAGAGGCAGTAAAGCTCTATGAGAGCAAGGAAGCAGAGTTCCCTGAAGAAGAGACTATCCGTGAGTTGGAGAGAGTGATTCTGCTGAAGGTCATTGACCGTAAGTGGATGGACCATATTGATGATATGGAGCAGCTGCGTCAGGGTATCGGCCTTCAGGCCTATGGCCAGAGAGATCCTTTGGTAGAGTATAAGGTCAGCGGCTATGATATGTTTGATCAGATGACCCAGAATATCCGGGAAGAGACTGTCCGTATGCTGTACCATGTAAAGGTAGAGATTAAGGTGGAGCGTGAACAGGTGGCTAAGGTTACCGGTACCAATAAGGACGACAGCCTGGCTAAGGCACCCCAGAAGCGTGAGGATGCCAAGGTATACCCCAATGATCCCTGTCCCTGCGGTAGTGGTATGAAGTATAAGCAGTGCTGTGGACGCAAGGCCTAAAGCACATAAAGAAAAACTAGGGCATGGAAGGACCATGCCTAAGTTTTTCTAAGTTATGCGCCGAAGAATGACATCAGTCATTCTTCCCAAAATGAAAATATAGAAAGAAGGTGACGCAAGGTGGTTGAATTAGACCAGATGAAAGCTGAGATTCAGGCTTACGAGACACCCTTAGCGGAAGTGAGGGATTCACTTTGACTTAACCAGTAAGTCAAAACGGATCGAAGAGCTGGAGATGGAAATGGAGGCTCCCGGATTTTGGGATGACCCGGAACGCTCCAATAAAAAAATGAAGGAATTAAAGAATCTGAAGGATACAGTGTCCCTGGTAAATGGACTGTATACCCAGTATGATGATATTTTGACCCTGATTGAAATGGGGTATGAGGAGAACGATGAATCTCTGATTCCCGAGATTCGCGAGGAATTGGATGAGTTCATCAATGTATTTGAAAATCTTCGTATCAGTACCCTGTTATCAGGAGAATACGACAAAAATGATGCTATATTGAAGCTCAATGCTGGCGCCGGCGGTACCGAGAGCTGTGACTGGTGCGGTATGTTGTATCGTATGTACACCAGATGGGCAGAGCGTAAGGGCTTTTCCATTGAGGTGCTGGATTATCTGGATGGAGATGAAGCAGGTATTAAGTCTGTAACCTTCCAGATCAACGGTGAAAATGCTTACGGGTATTTGAAATCCGAGAAAGGTGTGCACCGTCTGGTACGTATTTCTCCCTTCAATGCCCAGGGTAAGCGTCAGACCTCCTTTGTATCCTTGGATGTGATGCCGGATATTGACGCAGATTTGGATGTGGAAATTGATGAAAAGGATTTGCGTATCGACACCTACCGAAGCAGTGGTGCCGGTGGTCAGCATATCAATAAGACCTCTTCCGCTATCCGTATTACCCATATTCCTACGGGTACGGTAGTACAGTGTCAGAACGAGCGTAGCCAGTTCCAGAATAAGGACAAGGCCATGCAGATGCTGAAAGCGAAGCTGTATTTGCTGAAGCAGGAGGCCAATGTGGAGAAATTATCCGATATCCGAGGTGAGGTAAAGGAAATCGGTTGGGGCAACCAGATTCGCTCCTATGTATTACAGCCCTACACCATGGTAAAGGACCATCGTACCGATGTGGAGACCGGCAATGTAGATGCAGTGCTGGACGGCGGTCTGGATACCTTTATCAATGGATATTTAAAGTGGCTTAGTGTGAAGCCGGAAGAGAATTAAATTCCGCACCATGGAATTGATGGTGGGTATAAGCGGTGTGGTTCGTTGGACCATGCCGCTTTTCAATTTTTATAAGTCATCTGCAGATGGGGAATTGTATTGGTCCAGACCGGAACGGTTTGCGGTATTCTTAGGCAAAATCACTCGCAATTTATCCTTGGATAAGTGCCGTTATAACCGTGCGGAGAAACGTGGGAGTGGACAATTGCCGCTATTGTTGGAGGAATTGCATGATTGCATCCCTTCCGATAATGATATGGAGCAGGTGGTGGAGACCATGGCTTTGACTGAGCTTCTTAATGGATTTTTAGAGAGCTTGTCACCGGACAATCGGAAGATATTTATGCGTCGCTACTGGTATTTTTCTGAGATAAAAGAAATTGCCGGGGATTTGGGGATGTCTGAAAGCAAGGTTAAAATGTCCCTGCTTCGTTCCAGAAAACGTTTGAAACAGCTGTTGGACAAGGAAGGGGCTGCGCTATCAGCCTGGCAGTGGACGGGAACCTATTGGGGAGGCTACCCTATCAGAGGACTTCACTTATCTTGCTTCGGGGGAGGCAGAGGATATGTCCCAGGAGAGCCTACAAGAGGAGGTGCCTCGGGTAGCGGAAAAACATCCCATATTGGAAAATATAGAGATAAATGTATGGGGCGGTAACGGTGGTGGAATAACACTTTACGATATCGCTGAACTGGAAACCGGGAATCCATTGAAGATAGAGAACCTTCCTGAAGCCCTGCCCGTATATCGGAATTTGTCTTATTATGATGGCTCGGGAATTCCTGTGTATTTGAAGGAAGAGGAACTGCTGGATTTGGTTGAGGAAGCGGTAGTTTATAGTACCTGTCACTACAATAATGATGGTACATTGAATAGAGATTATTATGCATACGAGCAAGGGGCAACGGAATTGGAGACCTTTCTAAACTATCATTTTGCGGGGGCTCGTTTCAGCCCTGCATATGAAGAAAGGAATGCGGTTACTTATATTTGGTTTGGGGATAAGCGTAGAAGTGCAGAATATATAAAGGATTATCCGCTGATGTCTCCGGAAGATGCCAAGAAATTGTTGTTGTCAGGACAATATTTTAATTTTTCAGACCCCAAGATATCAGAAATGGGGCTTCGGGGTGGAATAATTACGGAACCGGAATTAACTTATCGGGTCTACAATTCCTGTAAGCTTTACATTCCGTATTTTCTCTTTTATGCGGAAATACCCCAGACCAATCCTGAAGCGGAGAGCCTGGGATTAAAAGATTACCTCTCTTATTATGTGCCTGCAATCCGGCAAGAATACTGGGATGAAATGATGGATCTTTTGGAGGAATATTTTTAATAGTGATACTTTTTCTGCTTAACCATCAGAAAGAATATAGTCAGTACAGTGGCCATCAGCTCTGCTACTACAATGGATACCCATATGCCGTCGATACCCCAAAGCAGAGGCAGAATCAGTACTGCCAGAATCTGGAATACCAGAGTACGCAGGAAGGCAATCAATGCGGAGGTAAGACCATCGCCTAGTGCTGTAAAGAAGGAGGAACCGTAAATGGCCATTCCTGCAAACAGGAAGGAGAAGGAATAAATTACAAAGCCCTTTAAAGTCAGCTCCAAAAGTCCTTGGTCGTAGCCTACGAAGATGTGGGACAGGGGCAATGCCAGTACTTCTCCCAACGCCAGCATGGCTACAGAGAAGATACCGATAATCACCAGACTCTTTTTTAGTAAGCTTTTGAGCTCGTTATAATCTCCGGCACCGTAATGATAGCTGACAACGGGAGCAGTTCCCACTGCATAGCCGATAAAAGCAGCCAGAAAAATCATATTCACATACATCAGTACTCCGTAAGCAGCCACACCGTCTTCTCCGGCATATTTCATTAACTGCACATTGTACAGCATTCCGACCAGAGACATGGAGATATTGGACATTAATTCAGAGGAACCGTTGACACAGGTCTTTAATAGGGCACTGCCGTCAAAGCAGGTCTTGGTCAAGCGAAGCAGACTGCTGTTGGGGCAGGCAAAATAAATGACAGGGATAAGGCCGCCTACCAGCTGACTTGCGGCGGTAGCCACTGCTGCACCCACCAGTCCCCATTGGAAGCCTGCTACAAACAGGGCATCTAACAGGATGTTGGTCATGCCTGCTGCCACGGTCACTGCCAGACCCAGTTGGGGTTTTTCTGCGGTGACAAAAAAGCTTTGAAATTCAAATTGCAGCATAAAGGCCGGCAAGGCAAGCAGAATCATGCGGCCATAGGTAACACAGTTTTCCAGCATGACTCCTTCTGCCCCCAGAAACTGTGCGATGGGGCGAAGGAACAGAATTCCCAGAGCGGCTATGAGGATGCCGCAGAGGGTAGATACATAAATCAGCAGGGAAAATATTTTTTTGGCCCGGTCCGGCTTTCCTTCCCCCAATGCCTGAGCAATGAGGGCACTGCCACCGGTACCGAACATGAAGCCTACTGCACCCAGTATCATCAAAAAAGGCATGATGAAATTGACTGCAGCGAAGGGTGTTTTCCCTACATAATTGGATACAAAGAAACCGTCCACTACACCGTAGATGGAGGTGAAGATCATCATAACGATGGAAGGAAAGGAAAAACGTAATAGCTTGCGATAATTAAAATGATCCGATAATTGTATTTTCATAAGATACTCCTATTCTTGCATGTCTGAAATTACAGACACCAGAGTATGGTAGTACGTTTGGGTGGGAAAGTCAACCATAAGAAATAGAAAATCACTCCCGGGAAAGGAAATGGGAGTGATTGTTTTGTCTGAAAATATTAGGCTGTATATGGAATGTCAGCTTTTCTGTTGCTTAGGATTCATCAAATCCAGGAAGAAGATAGTGGTGGCAGTGTTTACGTAGGGAAGCACCCAAAACATACCGATACCCAGGCTTAAGATCCCCAATAGCAGCATGGGAACGAAACGCAGCTGCAAGCAGAAGTAACGCATTCGGTGTCCCTTCATCAGCTGATTGCTTTTTCGAAGCAGTTCTTTAACACTCAGCTGCGGAAAATCCAGCAGCAAGTAGAATATCTGGGAAATCCCCAGTATTGCAAGGATAAAGAGTAGGGTGCCTAACAGATAGGTACCGGCCAGAGGTACAAGCAATAATTCTTTTTGAAATTGCTGCAGATAAGTCACATATTGGTAAGGGAGCATGCAGAGCTCCTGGATCAGGGTCACAATCAGGGACAGGCAGAAGGTTTTCTTAAAATTCTCCTGATATCCGTGAAACAATTGGAAGTAACTAAAGGTTCCTCCACATACCAGATTTAAAAAGTATAGTGCCAGACCTGCCCGGACCATGCCAATCAATACAGTAAAAAAGACGCAAAGCACATAGAAAAGAATGCCGGTAAAGGCAGGATGATTCTGTCCCAGTAGGCGTCCCATAGAGTCTGCAATGGAAGATGCAAAGGTACTGAGCAAGGTGTTGGCATTAATGGAAAGGGCATAATAAAACATCGCAAATAGGGTAACGGAGCCATATTTGCCATCCAGCTTATTTTTGGCCTGATTACAAATGTCAGAGCAGGATTGATAAAGTGTCATAGTAAAGTTCCTCTCGGTAGCAAAGCTACGTGTTATTTATACTGCATAATCTGCGTGCATGCCGGTATATTTGGCTCTGTCCGCAGCTTTTAAATCCTTTTGATAAGGATTGTCTTCGTTGGTGTACTTGATCTGTGTGGAGGTGGTGCCACCGGACACATAAGAGCGGTCACATTCGGGACAAATAGAGGTATGAATGGATACGGCCGCCTGAATTACCTTACCTCCCTTGGTAGCTGCCTTTTGATAGGCATTGGCCACATGCTCCTGCTCATGGGCACGGACTGCAGAGGCCGCAGATTCGGGAGAAATATGGGTGGCGCTTTTAAAGGATACCATCTCGTCGGAGCCGTCCTGGTATTTACGGTTCTCGCAGGTCTCGCATTCTTTGGTGCCGGTGGTACGCTGTGCATCGGTAGGTATGGTCATGCTGTAAGAGGGATCATAACTTCCGTAAGGGGAATAACCGGTTATTGAACCAAGCATCATATCATTCACCTGTCCTTTCTATCAATCCCATATCGTAATATTGTTCCATAATGGTATCAAAATCGGTACCGTACAGCTGCTGTGAAGTATAATTCATCTGCTCCCGGAAGGCTTCATTTTCCAGTATGGAAGGAAGCATCTGAAAGGTAAAAAACAGAATAAACGCTGCAAATAATAGGCCTACGGAGGACAAAGCAATACCCGCAATGGCAGGATTGTCCAGGGCACGTCCTTTCCGGTGGCTCAGTACTGCAAAGAGGATGCTCAAGGAGCCGAAAACCAGAGGAAATATGCCGGTACAGATGGTCACCAGTGCCAGTAGACCTGTAATGCAGGATGCAATGGCAAAGGTATTCTTACGGGGTTCATATACGGGCTGACTATGATGTTGTGCGCTGGAGCCGTACTCCTCATTCCAGTTAAAGTAATCCATAAAAATTCTCCAAAAAATGATTCTGAAAAAAGTATTCTTTTCTATTTTTACTGTATCATCTTTTGGCTTGAAATGAAAGGGGGAAATCACTTATAATAGGAGTGGACTTGTGTATATGGAAGTCTGAAAAGGAGATTGGAAAAGCAAATGGATATTTTGTTGCAACTAAAAGAAGAATTGAAAGTGGAGAAATGGCAGGTGGAGGCAGCAGTCAAGCTCATTGACGAGGGCAATACCATTCCCTTTATTTCCCGTTATCGTAAGGAGGCTACCGGCTCCCTCAATGATGAGCAGCTGCGTAATCTCCATGAGCGTTTGGTGTATCTGCGCAATCTGGAGGAGAAAAAGACCCAGGTCCTTGGCAGCATTGAAGAGCAGGGACAGCTTACCGAGGAGCTGCGGGAGTAGATTCTGGCGGCCCAGACCTTGGTAGTGGTAGAGGATTTGTACCGCCCTTACAGACCCAAGAGAAAGACCCGTGCCAGTGTGGCAAAGGAGAAAGGTCTGGAAGGTCTGGCACAGTATATCCTGGCCCAGGATGCTACCGGGGATGTACTGACAGAGGCAGCAAAGTATGTTTCCGAGGAAAAGGAAGTAGCTACCCCCGCAGAAGCATTGCAGGGTGCAAAGGATATTATTGCAGAGCAGATTTCCGACGAGGCGGACCATCGTTTATATATCCGTAATGCCACTATGGAGGAGGGTATTATTGCCAGTGAGGCCAAGGATGAAAAGGCTGAAAGTGTATACGAGATGTACTATCAGTTCCAGGAGCCTGTAAAGAAGGTGGCGGGTCACCGTGTACTGGCCCTGAACCGTGGTGAGGCAGAGAAGATTCTGACGGTAAAAATCGTAGCACCTGTGGAGCGGATTATCCGTTATCTGGAAAAGCAGGTGATTACCGCAGAAAATCCCTATACCACCCCTGTGCTGCAGGCTGTGGTGGCTGATAGCTATGAGAGACTGATTGCACCGGCCATTGAAAGAGAAATCCGCAACGAATTGACGGAAAAGGCTGAGGATGGTGCCATTACGGTATTTGGAAAGAATCTGGAGCAGCTTTTGCTGCAGCCCCCCATTGCCGGAAAAGTAGTGCTGGGCTGGGACCCTGCTTTCCGTACAGGCTGTAAGCTGGCAGTAGTGGATGCCACCGGTAAGGTACTGGATACCAAGGTGATTTATCCTACTGCACCCCAGAACAAGGTGGCTGAGGCTAAGGCGGATTTGAAAAAGATAATCAAAAAATATGATGTGGATTTGATTTCCGTAGGTAACGGTACTGCCTCCAGAGAATCCGAGCAGGTCATTGTGGAGCTTTTAAAGGAGCTGGAGAAGCCGGTACAGTATGTGATTGTAAATGAAGCAGGAGCATCTGTATATTCTGCCAGCAAGCTGGCTACGGAGGAGTTTCCCAATTTTGATGTGGGACAGCGTAGTGCGGCTTCCATTGCCCGCCGTCTCCAGGATCCTCTGGCAGAGCTGGTAAAAATTGACCCCAAGTCCATCGGTGTGGGACAGTACCAGCATGATATGAACCAGAAAAAGCTCAGTGAAGCTTTAAGCGGTGTAGTAGAAGATAGTGTAAATAAAGTAGGCGTGGATTTGAATACCGCATCTGCTTCCCTGTTGGAGTATATTTCCGGTATCAACAAGACCATTGCGAAAAATATTGTGGATTACCGTGAGGCCAATGGTCGTTTTACCAATCGGAAACAGCTGTTAAAGGTAGCCAAGCTGGGACCCAAGGCTTACGAACAGTGCGCAGGCTTTATGCGTATTTTGGACGGAGACAATCCTTTGGATGCTACCAGTGTACATCCCGAGTCCTATGAAGCAGCGCAGCAGCTGATGGAGAAGCTGGGACTGACCATGGAAGATATTAAGGAAGCCCAGAAGAGAGCCGCAGCAGACAAGGGCAAGAAAGCCCCTGCAAAGCCTGCTCCCAAGAAACCGATACAAAAGACCGTGCAGGTACGCAATACCAACACCGCCATGGGCAAGGCTCTGGCGGCAGCAATGGGTAATGTAGTCATTGAGGAACAGCCTAAGACAGCAGTGGCAGTAGCAGAGCCTGCTTCGGTATCCGGTTTGGAAAAGAGAGTAAAGAATAAGGCACAGCTGGCTAAGGAGCTGGGCATCGGTGAGATTACCCTGACCGATATCTTAAAGGAGCTGGAGAAGCCTGCCCGTGACCCCAGAGATGATATGCCAAGGCCCATCCTGCGCAGTGACGTGCTGGATATGAAGGATTTGAAGCCTGGTATGATTTTGAAGGGTACTGTCCGCAATGTTATTGACTTCGGTGTGTTTGTGGATATCGGTGTACACCAGGATGGTCTGGTACACATTTCCCAGATTACGGACCGTTTTATCAAGCATCCTCTGGAGGCAGTGAGCGTAGGAGATATTGTGGAGGTACAGGTACTGTCCTGTGATGTGGCCAAGAAGCGTATTGCATTGACCATGAAAATCAAAAAAGAAAAATAATTGCAATAGTACCATAAGACAGTATGTCCTCTTAGGTGTTGACATACGGGGAATCCTATTGTAAGATTGCTACGAGGTAAAGTTCTTCAGGGTTGGGTGAGATGTCCCGCAGGATATCAATTCCCTACTGGTAGTGATGCATTGCAAGATGACGAGTCTACGACCTGCACCTACGGGTGTGGCTGAACCGGTTAGAATCCGGTACCAACAGTAAAGTCTGGATGAAAGAAGAAACGGATATGTAGTAGTATGCCCTGAGATAACTGCACCCTGCAGGTATCTTGGGGCTTTTTTTCTACATAATGAAGAATTTTCCTTTAATCTATTGATGCATGCGGACAGTATCGCATCGTCGCAAAAGCGACAGAAAGAGAGGAAAAATGAACAATAAAACCAAGAAACTCACTACAGCAGCCATGCTCTGTGCCATTTCCTTCGTGGTAGTGGCAGTAGGCCGTATCCCGGTGGTATTATTTCTGAAATATGATCCTAAGGATATTGTAATTACGCTGGGAGGACTGATCTGGGGGCCTGCCATGTCAGCCATTGTATCCCTGATTGTGTCCCTGATTGAGATGGTTACCATTAGCGATACCGGTATTATCGGTGCTATTATGAATTTTATTTCCACCTGCTCCTTTGCCTGTGTGGCGGCGTTTATTTACAAGAAAAAGCGTACCCTTTCCGGTGCGGTGATGGGATTGGTAGTGGGTAGTATTACCATGATTGTAGTGATGCTGCTTTGGAATTATTTGATTACTCCCCTTTACATGGGTTATCCCAGAGAAGCAGTAGCGGATTTATTACTTCCTGCATTTCTTCCCTTTAATGCCCTGAAGGCAGGTTTGAATGCGGGCTTTACCTTCCTGCTGTATAAGCCGGTGGTAAAGGCATTACGTAAGGCCGGATTGGTAGAGGAACAGGCAGATGCAGCCAAGAGTGGTGGAAAGATTTCCTGGGGACTCGTTTTTGTGGCAGTGGGTGTTATTATCACCTGCGTGCTGTTTATTTTATCCATGCAGGGAATTATCTAATGATTCCATGCCGGGCTTGGGGGATTTCCCTCTTGCATTTTTTAACAGATAGCATATAATGATAATATCTTGTGAGTTTGGGAAGCACCTACAGGCAGTAGGTGCTTTTTCAAAGTACATCGGTAGCGGTGTTTTACGCCGGGAAAGGATTTTTTATGGTTGAATTGGATGTGAAAATCGGTTCCAAGGAACTTTATGATTATATGCTGATGCACTACTACAACAGTCCTGTGGGTATTCTGGGCAGTGGGTTGGGAGGCATGATTGTGGTAATGGGTGCTCTGCGCCAGCAGTGGAGCTTTGTGATTTTTGGCTTGATTTTATTGCTTTATACGCCCATTACCTTGTATACCCGCAGCAAGCGTCAGGCAGCTGCGGAGGTATTCCAAAAGCCCTTACATTATGTGTTGGACGAGCAGGGATTGACCGTTTCCCAGGATGAGGTCAGCACCATGCTGGAATGGGATGCCATGGTGAAGGCAGTATCTACCAATAAGAGTATTATTTTGTATACCTCCACCGTAAATGCCACCATTATTCCCAAGGCACAGATGGGGGATTTGTATGGGGCAGTGATTGAAATGATTTCTACCCATATGCCGCCTAAGAAGGTAAAAATCAGAGCATAGGCAGGCGTAAAGGAGATTGTTATGGAAAAGCAAACAGTATACGAGAGTTTCCGACCGGAGGATACCTTTGCTTTGGGCCGGAGGCTTGGACAGGAGTGTCTGCCGGGACAGGTATATACCCTGATTGGCGATTTGGGCGTAGGCAAGACTGTGTTTACCCAAGGAGTGGCAGTGGGTCTGGGCATTACAGAGCCGGTAAGCAGTCCCACCTTTACCATTGTGCAGGTTTATGAGGAGGGCAGAATGCCGTTCTATCATTTCGATGTTTATCGTATCGGTGATCCGGAGGAAATGGAGGAAATCGGATACGAGGATATGTTTTACGGAGAGGGTATTTGTCTCGTTGAATGGGCGAATTTGATAGAGGAGCTGCTCCCGGAGCATTATATCCGAATTTCCATTGAAAAGGACTTGGAAAAAGGCTTTGATTACCGTAAAATAGTAATAGAGGAAAAGGAAAACAAATGAAGATATTAGGAATTGACAGCTCCGGTCTGGTGGCAAGTGTGGCTGTAGTGGAGGATGGTGTGATTCTGGGAGAGTATACCATGAATTACAAAAAGACCCACTCCCAGACCCTGCTTCCCATGCTGGATGAGCTCCGTCAGATGACAGAGCTGGATTTAAATAGTGTAGATGCCATTGCCATAGCGGCAGGCCCCGGTTCGTTTACGGGCTTGCGTATTGGTGCGGCCACAGCCAAGGGATTGGGTCTGGCTCTTGATAAGCCCTTGGTGGAAGTACCCACTTTGGAAGGATTGGCTTATAACCTATATGGTACGGACCGTCTGGTGTGTCCTCTGATGGATGCCCGGAGAAATCAGGTCTATACCGGAATTTATCGATTCGTGCCAGAAGGCAATGATTTCAGTCTGATGGCAGTAGAACAGCAGTGTGCCAAGGATATCCGGGAGATACTTGCTCGTTTGAATGAACTGCAGCAGGAAGTGATTTTCCTGGGAGACGGCGTACCTGTTTATCGCAATATCATTGAACAGGAACTACAGGTGAAGTATTATTATGCTTCTTCGTCCAATAACCGTCAGAGAGCAGCCAGTGTAGCGGCCCTGGGGGCAGAGTTTTTTGCCCGGGGACAGGTAGTCACCGCGGCAGAGCATCAGCCCGAATATCTGCGTAAGAGTCAGGCAGAACGGGAACAGGAAGAAAAGGCGGCACAAGAGGGCACAGTATAATGAGCTTAGAAATCAGAAGATTGCAGGCAGAGGATATTCCTCATTTACTGCCCATGGAGCAGGAAGCGTTTAGTAGCCCTTGGTCGGAAAGAAATTTTAAGGAACTGCTGGATAAGGAAACCTATTTATATCTGGTGGCCCTGTCAGAGGGCATTCCTGTGGGGATTTGCGGGATGATAATGGTTTGCGGCGAGGGCGACATAGACAAGGTGCTGGTGGACTTTGGTCACCGCGGACAGGGAATCGGTAAGGCACTGTTGCAGGAGCTGATACGTCAGGGACAGCGGCAGGGGATTGCAGATTTTACCCTGGAGGTACGGGTAAGTAATACTCCGGCCATCCGTCTGTATGAGCAGGAAGGATTTGTCTCCGAGGGGATTCGTCCCGGATTTTATGACAAACCCAAAGAAGATGCCATGATTATGTGGAAAAGGAGTGGGTGATACTCCCAACTATTACCACAGCTTTCCAATAGATTTTCCATTATAATATTGCATGATACCATTGTACAATTATTAGATGGAGGATAAAATGCGTAAATACTTGGATCAAAATAACCTTGAACCGGAAAAGGTTTGGTGTAATAAATGCGGCAAGGAACTGCTGGTGGAGCAGGGATATCTGAAGGAGGGCTGTTTTTCTGCCCGGCATTTGTTTGGATATTTCAGCCACAAGGATGGTATGCGGCATTCCTTTGATTTGTGTGAGGAGTGCTATGACCGGATGACGGAAAGCTTTGTTATCCCTGTGGAAGTAAGCGAGGAGACAGAACTGATGTAATTCCTGCCCTAAATGAAAGAAAGATTGGAAAAGATATGATAGATGTCTGTTTGTTAGGCACAGGAGGAATGATGCCCCTTCCCTATCGGTGGCTTACCTCTTTGATGCTCCGTTACAATGGAAAAAGCATATTGATTGACTGCGGTGAGGGTACCCAGGTGGCATTGAAGGAGAAGGGGTGGAGTCCCAAGCCCATTGATATTATCTGTTTTACCCATTATCATGCGGACCATATCAGTGGTTTACCCGGTATGCTGCTTACCATGGGAAATGCGGAGCGTACAGAACCGCTGTTGCTTATTGGCCCCAAAGGGCTTGCAAGGGTGGTAAATTCTCTGCGGGTAATTGCACCGGAGTTGCCCTTTCCCATTGAATATCTGGAAATCACAGAACCGTTCCAGAGTATTTCTTTCGATGGATTTCGAATAGAGGCTTTTAAGGTGAATCATAATGTGGTATGTTATGGGTATAGCATGGTTGTGGATCGTGTGGGTAAATTTGACCGTACCAGAGCAGAGGCAGCAGGTATTCCCATGAAGCTGTGGAGCAGGCTGCAAAAGGGTGAGACCATTGCAGAAGGAGCATGTACCTATACTCCGGATATGGTGTTGGGCGAGGCCCGGAAGGGGCTGAAGGTTACCTATTGTACAGACAGCCGCCCTACCCAGAGTCTGGTGGACAACGCAGTGGGCAGCGATTTGCTTATTTGTGAGGGTATGTATGGGGAGCCGGAGAAGCTGGCCAAGGCCAAAGAGAATAAACACATGACCATGTATGAAGCTGCCCGGGTGGCAGAAAAGGCAGGGGTTCCCCAGCTGTGGTTGACCCATTACAGCCCCTCTCTGATTCATCCGGAAGAGTATATGCGAGAGGTCAAAAAGATATTTAATAATACAGTGGCTGCCAAGGACGGCAGGACCCTGGAGCTGAACTTCGAAGAGGAATAGGGTAACGGTATGAAAAAATCAACAGCCAGAGGCGCAATGTTTATTGTAATCCTGATTGTAGGTGTGGTAGGGTATTATACCTATTTGTCCAATCGAAGCAGAGAAGCGGCGGATGAGGCCAATATGACGGCGATACAGGCCGCGCTTAGCAGAGGTTTGGAGATGGATTATCCGTCTACACCCAAGGAAGTAATAAAATATTACAACCAGATTCTCAAATGCTTCTATAATGAAGAATGCACGGATGCGGAACTGGAAGAACTGGGCAACAAGGCCCGGGAGCTTTATGATGAGGAATTATTAAGTGCCAATGAATTGGGTACTTACATGATGCGACTGAAACAGGAAGTGGCAGATTATAAGGCGGCGGGTAAGATTATCTCCAGTGCTTCCGTGGCTGCCAGCACCAATGTGGTTTATGATGAGGTGGATGGTTATTATTTTGCCAAAATTGCCTGTGGATACAATGTGCTACAGGGGAAGGTAAGTACCCCTACAAAACAGATTTTCTTGTTACGCCGGGATGATGACCGCCGTTGGAAAATTTATGGCTGGCAATTGTCAGAGTCAGAACAGGCCACCTCCGAGTCTGTCAATTAGGACATAAAGTGGCTTTAGAAAGGCTGGAAGAACTTTGGAAAAAGATGTTTTAATATTAGCAATAGAAAGCTCCTGTGATGAGACGGCAGCGGCAGTGGTGAAGAATGGACGGGAGGTTTTGTCCAATGTAATTTCTTCACAGATTGCATTACACACCCTATATGGTGGCGTGGTGCCGGAAATTGCATCCAGAAAGCACATAGAAAAAATAAATCAGGTGATTGAACAAGCTTTGCAGGAGGCGGCAGTGACCCTGCAGGACATTACTGCCATAGCAGTGACCTATGGTCCCGGGCTGGTGGGGGCCTTGCTGGTAGGTGTATCCGTAGCAAAGGCCATTAGCTTTGCAACAGGCATTCCCCTTATCGGAGTTCACCATATAGAGGGACATATCAGTGCCAATTTCATTGAAAATAAAGAACTGGAGCCGCCTTTTGTTTGCTTGGTGGCATCCGGTGGTCATTCCCATCTGGTAGTGGTAAAGGATTACGGTGAGTATGAGATTATCGGACGCACCAGGGATGATGCAGCGGGAGAGGCCTTTGACAAGGTGGCCAGAGCCATCGGTCTGGGATATCCGGGAGGTCCAAAGATTGATAAATTATCCAAAGAGGGCAATCCGGAGGCGATTCATTTTCCCAGAGCCAAGGTGGTAGAAAATGAATACGATTTCAGCTTCAGCGGTTTGAAGTCAGCGGTACTGAATTATCTGAATGGATGTCAGATGAAGGGCGAAGAAGTCAATCCGGCAGATGTGGCAGCTTCCTTCCAAAAGGCAGTCATCGATGTGTTGGTGGATCATTCCATTCATGGAGTAAAGGAGTACGGCATGGATAAGTTCGCCATTGCCGGCGGTGTGGCATCCAATTCCTCCCTTCGGGCAGCTTTTGAGCAGGAGTGTAAGAAACATCAGATTACCTTTTATCATCCCTCCCCTATTTATTGCACGGACAATGCAGCCATGATAGGTGTGGCAGGATACTATGAATATAGAAAGGGAGTGCGGGATGGTTATGATTTGAATGCAGTCCCCAATCTGAAATTAGGCGAACGTTAAAACGAGTCCATACTTTGAAAGGTATGGACTTTATCTCATTGAGAGGAGAAGAAGATGGAAAAAAAGAGATGTACAGCGGTGGTGCTGGCTGCCGGTACCGGAAGCAGGATGAAGAGTAATGTGGCAAAACAGTTCATGCTGTTAAAGGGGCACCCTCTGGTATATTATTCTTTGAAAGCTGTGGAAGCTTCTTCTATTATAGATGACTGCATTTTGGTCACAGGAGAGTCTGATGTGGCATATGTGCAACGGGAAATCGTAGAAAAATACGGTTTTCATAAAGTTGTGGCAGTCATTCCCGGTGGTAAAGAACGCTATCATTCTGTAAACAATGCTTTGGAAGTAATCCGGCAGGGTGGTTTACGGATTCCCAATCAGGACGGGTTTGTGTTTATTCATGACGGAGCCCGCCCCTTACTGACGGAACAAATACTTCGTGATACTTATGAGGCAGTAAGTACCTGTCATGCCTGTGTGACAGCTACTCCATCCAAGGACACGGTAAAACTGGTGGATGAACAGGGCTATGCGATGGGGACTCCTGAGCGCAGAAGGGTATGGAATGTGCAGACACCGCAAGTGTTTGATACTTCGCTGATTACGGATGCATATGCCCGCCTGATGAGAAGTTTGTCGGAATTGGAGCAGGCAGGGGTACCGGTGACGGATGATGCCGGTGTCGTGGAACTGTTTACGGATACGAGGGTAAGGCTTGTTTCCGGTTCATATGAGAATATCAAAATCACGACTCCCGAGGATATTCCTGTGGCAGAGGTTTTTTTGGATAAAATGCATGAGATGAGCAAAGAAACATGACAATTCGGTCATTT
>JAFUKS010000008.1 GCA_017473445.1 Lachnospiraceae bacterium | reverse complement strand
AGGTTGAACTGACGGATGTCGGTAAAATTATGCTTACCACAGGTAGGACAAGGAACATTGTGCTCCTCCACAAACTCCTTCATCTGCTCGTTGGTCCATGCATCCACGCTCTCAGTAAGGGCAATTCCCTTTTCAGCACAGAAATCCTCAATCAGCTTATCTGCACGGAAACGCTCATGGCATTCCTTACAATCCATCAAAGGGTCAGAGAAACCGCCCAGATGACCGCTGGCCACCCAGGTTTGGGGATTCATCAGAATCGCACAGTCCTCACCTACGTTATAAGGATTTTCCTGTACGAACTTCTGCCACCATGCTCTCTTTACGTGGTTCTTCAGTGCCACACCCAGATTACCGTCATCCCAGGTATTTGCCAAACCGCCGTAAATCTCGGAGCCGGGATATACAAAACCTCTTGCCTTGGCCAATGCCACAATTTTTTCCATTGTCTTTTCCATAACTTATTACCATACCTTTCGTATTTGTTTACTTCATTAAAATATATACAAGCGCATCTGTCTGCGTAGTATCCACACTTCCATCCTCATTCAAAGCGGCCCCTTCATCAATATGGGTCACCTTACGGGGACAATAAATATTGGCCTTTGCGTTAGTAATCAACAGATATTTTCCACCATCCAGCTTCATATCTGTACCGGTAAGCTCTTCTCCGTCTTCAGAAACACTCTTTACTCTGGTACTGAAATCATAGCCCTGTTGTACTGCCTCTGACACGGTTCCGTAAAACAATATCTCTTTGTTATATGCAGCGTAGGTGTCACAATCCGCATAAGAGGTATGCAGACGTACCTGCTTGCCATCCCCAAAGAGTTCGGCGCCTTCCATAACTACCGCCTCTGCACCATTTTCCATAGGATGGGCCAGATTATAAGCAATGGCTTCCTCCGCAGCCATATTGGCCAACTCCTTTACACTGTAGTATTCTTTCTCAAAATCCGAAATCAACCAAGAGGAAACTGCCCCACGGGAGGAAATTTTTAAGGAACTATGTTCTACCACCTCAGGCAGCTTGGCACTTCCACAGCCTGTCAATGTCAGTGCAAGAAGCAATCCTGCGACTAGTTTCGTCAGTCTCTGCTTTCTTATTTTTTTCATAACCTTCCTTATCTACCTTTTGACAAACAAAAGGAACCTATCCATATACATTTATACGATAGGTACTATTATAACCAAACCTTGAAATATTTTCAACAAAGAGTTTTCAGTATTTCCAGACTTTTAAACTCATGGTCCATAAAACGTGCACAATACTCCAGTGCAATCTGCTCTAACTCCTTAAAAACGCTGTCCGTGACTGCAAAGGTATACAGCTTTTCAATACTACTTTCATATATGTAATGAAGCGTATATACAGTAGATTCCTCCAGTTCCCTGTCCCGTGGCACTCCCGGAAACTCACCATTTATAGCGATGGCCTTCAATTCAAATACTATTTTTACCAATGGGTTGGGAATAGCCGGTGAACACAATGCCCGCAGGGATTGATAAAGCAACTTCATCATTTCCCTTTCATCATTATTTTCCCGGGTATAATAATCCATTACCTCCGCAAAATACATTCCATAATAGGCTCCTATAAAATCCGTTCGCAGTTCTTCAAAATAATTCTGTATCTCCGCCTCCGCCACATTATAGGAGCTTTTTCCTTCATACAATTTGAAGTATCCAAAAGAAAAGGGGTTTGTGGCTGCCGCCAAACGGTTCCCGGGCTTACGGGCTCCCTTGGCAAAGGCAGATATCTTTCCCCTTTCTTTGGTCAACAGACAAATACGCCTATCGTATTCACCGATAGGCGTCTGTTTCAGTATGATTCCTGTTACGCTCACAAATTCCTGCATAAGGATGCTCTCCCGTCTGCTCACAGTGGGTGCCCTGCTGCTGTGCCTCCCGCTGTGATGTATAGTTCAGATAATCTTCTATCCGACCTGATTTTTCAAACTGCTCCCAGTAATTTAATGTCTGCATAAAATGCTTCCCCCTAATCCTCTTGTACCTTACTATTAGGGTCTGCAAAATCTGTTTTTCTATTCGTAACCATCCATATCTTTTGGATTGTAGCCAAAATTTTTCAACAGAAAATCACTGTCTCTCCAGTCCTTCTTTACCTTTACCCAAAGCTGCAGATTTACCTGCTGCTCCAGCATTTTCTCAATCTCAAAACGGGCAGCGGAGCCGATTTTTTTCAGCATCTGTCCACCCTTTCCGATAATGATACCCTTGTGGGAATCCCGCTCGCAACAGATGGTAGCATCAATGTGGCATACCTTCCCCTGATCCTTCATACTTTCGATACTTACGGCAATTCCATGGGGAATCTCATCGGACAAAAGTCTCAACGCCTTTTCCCGAATTAATTCTGCTACAATCTGTCGCATGGGCTGGTCCGTAATGGTATCCTCATCATAAAAGGCCGGACCATAAGGCAGATACTTCATAATCTGCTGTACCAGGGTATCTGTATTATCGCCCTTCAAGGCAGATACGGGTACCACCTCGGCAAACTCCATCTCCTTCCGATAGGTATCAATAAAACCAAGCAATTCCTCTTTCTTCACCGTGTCGGTTTTATTAATTACCAGAATCACCGGTGTCTTGGTTTTACGCAATTGTTCGATAATATGCTTCTCACCTGCTCCGATGAAATCACTGGGTTCTACCAGCCACAATACCACATCCACTTCATTCAAAGTACGTTCCGCAACATTTACCATATAATCGCCCAATTTATTCTTGGCCTTATGGATACCGGGCGTATCCAGAAACACGATTTGCCCCTCTTCCAGGGTCAAAACGGTCTGGATACGGTTCCGGGTAGTTTGCGGCTTGTTAGAAGTAATCGCAATCTTCTGGCCGATCAGTCTGTTCATTAATGTGGACTTTCCCACATTAGGTCTTCCTATCAGGGTTACAAAACCGGATTTAAATTGATTCATTGTTTTTCTGTGCTTCCTTTACACTTGCTGCTTTCTTATTTCTCTTATTATTGGTATGAATTGCCCACCAGATAAACAGGGTCATAAATGCTCCTGCCAGCACCAGATAAGGCAGCTTGATGATAAGATAAATTGCGATTTCCTTAGCACCCTGGCCGATATCCCGGAGACTCTCCATAAATCCGTCACCGATTCTCTCCCAAGTGGTGCTCTCTTCCACGGGAGTATACACCACAACCTCATCCACATTCAAGTATACGGTGCTGTAATCCACCTGATTGTCCAGGGTCCGCAGCTGACTTTCCATGCTTTCCATCTGATATCGTACAGTAGACATTCTGCTTTCAATGGTAATGATATCATCGATGCTTTCTGCCTTCTCCAAAAGCTCCATCAGCCGGTTATACTCGGTCTCCAGGGCCTTTTTATGACTCTCCAAGTCCACATACCTAAGAGTCACATTCTCCACACCTTCATTTTTACGGGTTACGTTACTGATGGCGGATACTGCCTCCAAAAACGTATCCAGATGATTCTTGGGAATACGCAGAGTCATATTGGCATTTCTGCTGGAACGGTAATCAGAATAAATACTGCCATTGTAAGTATCCATATTTTCTATGTATCCGCCCAGTTCCTTTACCTTCGCGGTAATGCTGTCCATCAGCTTATCGTATTCCTTGGTTTCTACGGTCATATCCACGGTACGAATCAGCTTCTCCTCCATGGAATGCTCCACTTCCACTGTAGCAGAATCCTGCGTCCCTCCGGTGGTACCCACTTCGTACTCCGCTGCCTCTTCCATTACCTCATAGTTGTAATCGCCGCCCCAGCCGCCGTCATAGGACTCACTGACTGCGTCCTTATAGGACATACTATCCATGGCCGCACTATTACTTCCTCCACAGCCGGTTAATGCCACACAAAGTCCCAGGGTCAATGCTATTACACCTAATTTGTTTTTTCTAAAGGTTCCTTTCTTCATAATCGTTCCTCCCTTTTCCTTATGATTTGCAGGGGAATCCGATTATTCCTACCTTTGTGGAACAACCGGTATATCCCTCTTATCTATAGAGACGAAAAACATTACAAAAGGTTCTCTACCTGCATAAATAAATCCTGTGCCTCTTTTATTTTACTGCTTCCCCCCACAACACACAACAGATTTTCTTCTATAAATGCCTGAATATAAGCAGCCAAGCCTCTGATATCCTCACTGGTAGCCGTCAAAAGCTCATCCCTTTCCTGCTGCAGCATCTCCTGGGTCACTCCATTCATATAGGCATTCATAGAAAATCTGCCCTTGGCTACAGGTGTCATGGGTACATCCAAATCGCTGATAGCACCGATAATATACTGTAATACAGTTCTTTCGTCAGCCTCAAACTTTGCAATGGCATCTGCTGCCTTCTCAAAGGTATCCAAGGTCTTTTTCAGATTGGGATCACGATAGGATACAAAATAGCTGGCACCGGACCGGCTAAAGCCACACATACAACCATAGGCGCCGCCTTTTACACGCACATTTGTCCACAAGTACTCATATCCCAGCATAACCTTCAATGCCCGCAAAGCACCGGTATAGGGGAGGCCCTTTTTCCGGAAATTACCGGCCCTGCACACATACTGTACCTGCCCGGCAGTCATAAAGCCTTCATTCTTTTGTTCCGGCATGGGAATATATCGTTCCTTTATTACTTCGTGGGTGTATAGCTTTTCTTTCATATCTGCCACCGCCTTCTCCAGTAAAGGAATCTGTGCCTCATCCCCCACATAATCCAGCATTAAATTTTCAGGTCTGAAAATCATACCGGCCAGTTCCTGCAATTTAGCAGTCAGTTCAGCCTTCCGTTCATCAAAATGCTCCACCAGGTCACAGATAAAACGGTAAAAATCAATACCGGACAACTGCTCTGCCATTCTCTCGGTGATGCTGCCATAGGAAATGGCTCTGCCCACCGCTACGCTGTGTCCACCGGACTGCATCTGCGCCTGCATCCGTGACTTGCCCTCTGCCAGAATTTCATAAATACGCTTGGTATCTGTAAAATCACTACTCAGAAGCATCTCTTCTATCAACCGGAAAGCCTTGGGAATATTGTGATACAATACCTTTGTCTTGACCTCCATAGCGATTTTGAAATCTTCGGGCTTTTCATAATTGGCAAATAAGGTATTCATAGCTGACATGCCACCGGATACCAGATTGATTTCATTAAATAAATCTCCGTATTGGTAACTACGGGTATTTAGCAGTCCCAAGCATCCCTTCAACACTCCCAAATAGAGGAAGTGACTTTCGGGAATATTACGCAAATCAAAGAGCAATCGGATATAGCCGATACCATTGGTAAAAATATTGTGATACAGGAACGGTCTTCCGTCCATGGTACGTACATCATTTATCAATTCCCGTGCTTTTTTCTCCATATCATCCCTAGTAAGCATGGGAATCTTCTCCAAATCCTCTTT
>JAFUKS010000091.1 GCA_017473445.1 Lachnospiraceae bacterium | reverse complement strand
GCTTGCTGCCGGCTGGGCATGGCTTGCTGCCGGCTGGGCATGGCTTGCTGCCGGCTGGGCATGGCTTGCTGCCGGCTGAGGCATCGTTGAGGGCCTTCCCTTTTTTGTATTGAAGTGTTACAATGGGCACACAAGAAACATCCGCAGTCTATCTATTCTATGGGGGATTCGAAATGACAACAGAAAATAATCCAAATAATAATGTTCGTAATTATATAAAAATCGTAGGAATTCTTATAAAAGAATTTATTGTTTTTTGGCTAATTGGGGCACTCACTACGGGTATTCGCTTCACAGACAGTATTCTAGAGCAGGCATTCCACGCCGCATTGTTTATTTTTGCGATTTATACATATATCCGATGGTCCATGAAAAAGCAAGGAATCACATTAGAAGAATGTCGCATTACTAAGTTTCGGTGCTCTGTGCCGGATATTCTAAGAGCAATCGGTATTCCATTGATTATCAGTATAGGCATTCTCATTGTGGCTGGTGGAATCAGACCAACAGGAATTGATTTAAAAGATTTAGCCTATCTTTTACTTTTGGGTTTTATTCGGTCCAGTGTAGCATCAGGTGTAACAGAAGAATTATTTTTTAGAGGCTATCTATTTAAGTACATAGAAAGAAAATCTAATTGGAAGACAGCAATATTTTTTTCTTCCCTCCTTTTTGGATTAGCACATATTATTGGCACAACATCATTTATACAGGCCCTTTTAACCTTTTTCGGTACTGCAAGTTTAGGGGTACTTCTTGCTGTTATGACCTATCAGCATGGAACAATCTGGCCATCCATTTTTGTGCATATGGTTATGAATTCAAAAGAGCGATTGATTGGTTTTGATAAATCCAGTAGCTTATTCGTCTTTGACTTTATAAATATACCGGTCCAAACGCAACTATTAATATGTTGGGGAATCGTTTTCATTATTTCCACAATTACCACATTGATATATTTGCGAAAATCCAGAAAAACAGAAAAACCTATGTATATATTTCCCCAATTGTAGGAGCTTGCCTATGAACAAAACCCATCAGACCCCCAAAAGACATCCTCTTCATATCGGAATGCGTACTATCAAAACTGCCGTAGCAGCTATGATCTGTGCATTTCTTTATTTCCTGCTGGACCGCAATCCTACTTTTGCCTGCATCGGTGCCATTTTCGGTATGGGAGGCAATAAGCATGAATCCATACGTAGTGGCGGTAACCGTCTATTTGGCACTGTTATTGGTGGTTTTATCGGCATGTGGCTATTCGGCATTTATGCACATTTTTATCCGGAAAGCTCTGCCAATTTCCATTATCAGCCTATTATGCTGTTGCTGGTTGTCATCGGTATTATTCTACTGATTTTATTATCTCAGCTGGTGAATTGGCCTGGTGCCATTCAGCCCGGAGGCGTCATGCTATGTATCATCCTTTTCAACACTCCTGTGGATACCTATATTGCATACTCCTTAGGACGTATTTGGGATACAGCTGTAGGTGTTGTTATCGCCTTCCTCATAAACGTGTCACTGCCGGAGGAACGTTGGAAAGCAATCAAAAGCAAAATTATTTCAACATTTAAAAAATAGAAAAGCTGCGGCACAAACCGCAGCTCTCTTTTTATATCTTCTCAACAAATTTCCGCATACTACTCACAAACTTTCAACAAGGCTCTCTGTCGATACCCTTCTTCTAAGTTTAGCAATTATAGAATACCTACGATAAAAATAATCAATATCAATATCGGTAAAACAAAGGTCATGTAGCCTCTCATCCATTTGGCTACTTTCAATCCTTTTCCCTCGTTGGCTTCCTGTACAAATTTATCCCAACCCCAACCGTATCTGGTGACGCAGAAAAGCACAAACAGCAGGGAACCTAAGGGCAGGATAATATTGGATACCAGAAAATCCTCCAGGCCACTGATATCTGAGCCTACACCTAAAGGCTGAATATGACTCCACACATTGTAGCCCAATACGCAAGGCAGGGATAACAGGAACATCAAAGGTGTGTTCACTGCACAAGCCTTCTTCCGGCTCCAGCCAAACAAATCCATATTACAGGAAATAATATTCTCAAACACTGCCAACACCGTGGACAATGCTGCAAAGCTCATAAACACAAAGAACAGACTACCCCATACTCTACCCAAAGGAATATTATTAAAAATATTCGGTAAAGTCTTAAAAATCAAGCTGGGACCACTATCCGGCTGTACTCCATAAGCAAAACAGGCAGGGAAAATAATCAAACCGGAAGAAAATGCAACAAAAGTATCCAGTACCGCCACGTTCACAGCCTCGCCCATGAGGGAGCGTTCCTTACCGATATAACTACCAAAGATAGCCATGGAACCGATACCAATACTTAAGGTAAAAAAGGACTGGTTCATGGCACCTACCACCACTTCTCCGATACCGATATCCTGCATCCGTCCAAAATCCGGAATAAGATAAAATGCCAATCCTTCAGAACCACCATCCAGGAAAATACTGTTAATAGCCAATACTACCATAATACCCAGAAGTGCCAGCATCATAAACTTAGTAATCTTTTCAATGCCCTTCTGCAATCCTAAGGCACAGGCGCAAAAACCAATCACTACCGCAATTCCCATAAATAAAATCATCGGTAACGGCTCAGCTTTCATATTTTCGTAAACCATATTCACACCCGCTGTATCTAATCCAACAAATTCGCCGGTGGCCATTTTCACGAAATAGTACATCATCCAACCGGTAACGGTGGTATAGAACATCATCAGCAGATAATTTCCTGCCATGGCCACATAGCCGTAAAGATGCCATTTACTACCCTTCGGCTCAATTTGTTGAAATAATTTGATGGGACTCTTCTGACTGGCACGACCCATTGCAAACTCCATGGTCATTACCGGTACTCCCAGGGCAATCAGAAAAAAAGCATAAATAAGCACAAAGGCTCCGCCGCCATACTGACCCACCATATAAGGAAACTTCCATACATTACCGATTCCGATGGCACATCCTGCACTGAGCAGAATAAAGCCCAGGCGGCTACCCAAACGTTCTCTTTCCATAAAAAACCTCTTTCTGTCTTAAAATATCTACATCCATAGATTATACACTATCTGCAAACATTTGGGAATGAGAAAACATTTGGATATTTCTTTTCTGTTTTATTTAGTGTATACTGGAGTATAAGTGTATAACAATACGATCTGAAAGGAATGAAACAATGGAAAAAATAGCCAGCTTTACCATAGACCATATCAAGCTTCAGCCCGGTATTTATGTATCCCGCAAGGACACCGTAGGAGCTGAAGTGATTACCACCTTTGATTTGCGTATGACCAGCCCCAACGAAGAGCCGGTCATGAACACTGCAGAGATTCATACTATTGAGCATCTGGCAGCTACTTTCCTGCGCAATCACCCCACGTACAAGGACAAAACCATTTACTTTGGTCCCATGGGCTGCCGCACCGGATTTTATCTGTTGCTGGCCGGGGACTACAGCTCCAAGGATATCGTACCTTTGATGGTAGAAATGTATGAATTTATCCGGGATTTCCACGATGAGGTACCCGGAGCTTCCCCCAAGGACTGCGGTAACTACCTGGATATGAATCTGGGTATGGCCAATTACCTGGCCGGAAAATTTTTAGACCAGGTACTTTACAAAATCACCGATGAACGTCTGATCTATCCGGAATAAGCCGGATTTTAATGAAAATATTTAGCAAAAGAATGGAGTCAATATGAGCAAAATAGGTATTATTGGTGCTATGGACCTGGAAGTGGATGCACTGAAAGCAAAAATGAACACTGAAAAAACACTGAAAAAGGCCGGTATGGTATTCCAGGAAGGCACTCTGGGAGATGCCCATGTAGTGATTGTAAAATCCGGTATCGGCAAGGTAAATGCAGCTCTTTGCGTACAGATTCTGGTAGATGAATTCCGAATTACCCATGTAATCAACACCGGCGTTGCAGGTTCCCTGAATGCAGCATTGGACATCGGTGATATTTTGATCTCCAAGGATGCCATCCATCATGATATGGACGTAACCATTTTCGGTTACCAATTAGGGGAAGTCCCTCAGATGGGCACCAGAGAATTTGCAGCAGACGAGCAGCTGATTGCTTTGGCCAAGGCTTCCTGCGAAAAAGTAAATCCTGATATTAACGCCATCGTCGGACGAGTGGTCAGTGGAGATCAGTTTATTTCCAGCAAGGATGTGAAGGAACGGCTTATCAGCAATTTCCAAGGCGATTGTGCTGAAATGGAGGGTGCTTCCATTGCTCACGGTGCTTATTTGAATGGCATTCCCTTTGTAATCATTCGTGCCATATCTGATAAAGCAGATGATTCTGCAGAAATGGATTACCCTTCCTTTGAGCGGGCTGCTGCTGCTCATTCCGCCGCATTAGTGGAGGATATGGTACAGTCCATCTAATCTTAATAATAATCTATGACACAACAAACCACCCTGAAGGTCCTACGGGACCCCGGGGTGGTTTTACTATGTTCCTTTTCAAACTATACCTGATTCATTTCCTGTTCTACATACTCTCCGATGACTTTATTGTCGGAAGACATTCTGCATCCGGCAATATATCTGTCACCGTCCTTTGTCACGCGGATTACCAGTCCCCTTTGTGATGCTTCCTTGGATAACGGAAAATCATCAATGGTCAGATAAAGCATACTTCCAATGGCATTCTCCATCTGTGGCTCCAAGGTGCTGACAGCAAATCCTCCGGCACTTAGATTTATCATCCTGCCTTTAAAGGCTTCCCCATTCTCCAAACGCAGCTGGCAGGAATTGCTCAGGGAAAGTCTTGGATATTTACGGCGATGGGCAACCAAAGGATTACCTTCTATCACCAATTTACAATAACGCCTATCCTCCCGTGTCACAACTACAGCAGACACTTGATTCCATACATACATCGCATTATCTACAATAATCTGAACCTTATATTTTGCTTTATTGGCATAGTCCGGTATAGCGGTTACATCAATCAGGATTCCGTCCTCTACTACTTCCACTACTGTTGCCTTATAATCCATTTGATTCTCATCCTGGGAAGTAATGGTTAGGTCCATACCCGGACACACATCCTTGATACCCATGAAACCACCGGCCCCCAGTTCTTCCATCAGCTGGCCAACCACATTTTCTATTCTGAATACATTATTGGTGGTCTCTGCATACTTGCTCAGCATGGTCTGGGTAGTTTCCTCGGAAGTCAGTACACTTTCATTCATCCGTACCATCAGATCCTTGACCTGCTTCATATTGTCCACCATCTGCTTGTTGGACTCTTCCACTTCTTTAATGGCCGCATCCACAACCTGAATCTCCTCACCCAGCTGGTGGGAGTCCTCTGTAATTGCCTGCACACCGGTATTTACTCTGGTCATCTTGCTCAAAGTCGCTTGAATCAATTCCAAGATAGCAGTAACAGAGTCTGTCATTTTCTCGGAGGTGGTTTCCAGATGCTCCAAGGCTTCCATAATGCTGGTAGAAGAGGACTGGGTACCTACACTTAGATTGCGGATTTCATCTGCCACCACTGCAAATCCGCGACCCGCTTCTCCGGCTCTGGCTGCCTCGATGGATGCGTTCAGGGACAACAAATTGGTCTGGGAAGAAATATTTTCGATGGTTCCCGTTTCCTCTTTCATCGTATTGAACTTCTCCCGGAACTCATTCAGAATCTGCTCTACCTCTGCGGAGAGATTTGCCATCTGATTGGTAGACTCCATCACGTCCTCCAGTTCCTTAGCGCTTTCATTGGCTTGATTTACGGCACCGTCTATGATATTTACCATACGGTCCGTCAGCCGGGCCACTTGCTCCACCTGGCTGTCGATATTTTCCGTCATATTCAAGGAGGACTCTATCTTTCCGTTCAACTCCTCATTATTCTCATTCAAGTCTTCCATACTGCGAACCACATTGGAAGCACCTTCTCTATTTTCCTCGGACAATTCCCTTACTACGGTCATACCATCTACAATGGAAGTACTGGCAGTCTTTACCTGTCCAATGGTGGTAACTACCCGCTCCAGATTTGTCTGTACGGTATTTAACATGGAACCATCTGCTTTATTTAAATGGTTGATGGACAAAATATATCCTATGTAACAAAGAACGGTCACCGCTGCTTGTATCTCAAAATCTGTAATATCGTGAGCAGTAGCAGTAGGTATATTTTTTACAATATAAATTACCAAAATGGCAATATTCACAATACCGCACTGTATCATAAAGTTACGGTTCTTGTACAACATCAGCATACTGGTCATGGGCAGTACATAAGCAAAGGTCACTGTGGTATTGGTAGTCATTAATACAAAGGTAAAAAAGGCACCATAACCAATTGCTACAAAATACTTATACAGCCAGGTATCCATACCCTTTACCAGAATCAAAACCACACTTATCAGAAAAGGAATCCATGTAACAAGCATAAAGCTTAAATAGAATTCCGGGGTTCTTCCACCCTTCAATACCTCAATCGCATAGGTTATGGTCAAAATCAGACCAACCACAATCCAAATGCCCATGGCTTTTTTATTTGCGCTTTTGGCAAAATACTTCTCATTGTACTCCATCTTTTGTCCTCCCTTATGTTGTAATAGACACGCATTTATATTATACTCCTATAGTAGCAAATCAGCAATACAAATACAAAAAGAGCCTCCAAATATCTGAAAATATCTGGCGGCTCTTAAAAATTTTCACTATTTATCCTTTTTCTTGAAAATCAATATTTTACTGAACACATAATTTAAAATCATAACCACTACGGATGAAATAAAAATCTTGGCAATCCAGTAATGCAATCCCCATACATTTACGGTAAGCCACATAATCAGAATATCCAGTATCCAGGTGGATAAACGGGATGAGGCAAACCCTGCAAATTCCTTTAAAATCTGTGGATTGGTGCTTTGGAATACCCACTTACGGTTCAAAGGATATGCGAACAAGACACCTGCCACCCAGCCAATGGTATTGATAATATGATTCTGCCATTCAATGGTGGAATCCAATCCCAGGAGCTCTGCCACCCAGCATGCTGCCCAGGAAAAAATAGTAGTAAGTACACCCACTATCAGGTAAATAATAATCTCCCGATACTTTATCATCAGATCCTTAATCAGCTTTATCATAATATAGTCCTCTCCTATTTTATTTGAGCAGGGTGCACAGCAGCTTCCCTTGTACCAAAACAATACAACTCTTAACTTCTGTGGCCCTTATGCCAATACTAAATTACTCTTCCGGCACCCTTTTGTCAACTTAAGGATTCCTTAAGGGTTCACCACATTGGTAGGTGCTCCGTTTAAAAATGCTTTGATATTATGGTATACACCCTGTACACAACGGTTCCGTGCTTCCACACTGCCCCATGCCAGATGAGGCGTAATAATCAGCTTGTTACTGTCCTTTATCAGACTCAAGGGATTCGTCAATTCCAGCGGCTCCTTTTCTACCACATCCAGACCTGCCGCTGCAATTTCACCTGCTTCCAATGCCTCGTACAAATCCCTGTTATTCACCACTGCGCCCCGTGCCACATTAATCAGTACTGCTGACGTTTTCATCATCTGCAATGCTTTTGCATCAATAAAATCTCTGGTTAAGTCACTTAAAGGACAATGAAGGGACAAAAAGTCGCTTTCCCGAAGTAAGGTATCCTTATCCACCTGCTCATATTCGGTCACATTACTCTTCCCCGTAACGGAATGAAATATCACCTTGCAACCAAAGCTTTCTGCAATTCTTGCCACCTTCCGGCCAATATTACCCATGCCTACAATGCCCCAGGTTTTGCCCTCCAGCTCATAAAAAGGGATATCAAAATTGGAAAACCGATCCTGGGCACTATACTCTCCGGATTTCACATAGCTATCATAATGCGGCAGCTTCTGGGACAAAGCCAACGCCAGGGTAAGGGTATGCTGTGCCACCATGGAGGTGCAATAATTCACCACGTTACATACCGGAATCCCGCGTCCCTTCAGATACTTCAAATCGCAATTATCATACCCCGTAGCAAACTCACACACCAGCTTCAGGTTCTTTGCTTCCGCCAGAGTGTCCCCGTTCATGGGCGACTTATTTGCCACCACAATATCAGCATCCTTCACCCTTTCCCTTACTTCCTGAGGGGTCACCGTATTCTTATAGTAAGTCACCTCTCCCAGCTCCTGTAAGCAATCCACGGACACATCCGGTCCCACACTATTCCGCTCCAAAACAACAATCTTCATAAACCTCTCCTTTTCCATCTCACGCCTTTTCAAAGGTCACCGGCCTATCGCCCACCATCTGCCGCCTTTCCGGCCCCGGCATCACCGGCCTGCCATGGAGACACCCGCTCTACCCTCTGCTCACCCCGGCACCCTGCTCCACCACCCTTGTACCCCTCGGGGCCTGCCACCCACTGCCTCCCTCGGCTAGGGCTACCCTTGGGGATTTTCTAAAAGTTGCCCTTTCGGTAGTGTCTATTAACGATGTCTTTTATAGGATGGACATTGCCTACGCCTGCGATATGTCCTGCAAAGACAGCTCCCTACTTTAACAAACAATGTCTGCTGACATAGATACTTCCGATGGGTATGACAAGTGAAGTGTCCATACCGTTGTCTTAGCAAACGCTTATGCAACAAGGACATTTCGCATGGATGCGAAATGAGCGCAACCAGTACACGGATGTACTGTTTGCGCGTGCCTGTTCCATGCACACTTCTATACCGCGTTTGCTTAGACAACTGATGGCACGTAACGTATACCCATGGAAGTATCTATGTTACAGACATTGTGTTAAGTCCTTCCTGCTGTCTTTGCAGGACATACAGCAGGCGGGCAATGTTCATGCCGTAAAAGACATCGTCCCTAACCGAAAGGGCACTTTTGAAAATCCAACCAAGGGGCAGCCCAAGTAGCCGAGGGAGGCAGTGGGTGGCAGGCCCCGTGGGGTACAAGGCGGTGGAGCAGGGTGCCGGTGTGAGCAGAGGGTAGAGCGGGTGTCTCCATGGCAGGCCGGTGATGCCGGAGTCGGAAGGGCAGTAGGCAGCAATACCTGGCCGGGACCTTTAAAAAGCCTGTGGGACCACTCCCACAGGCTTCCCTTATGATTGATTATAATCTCTTTAAGAGTTCTTCTCTCTGGGCCTCAAAGCCGGGCTTACCAAGAAGGGCAAACATGTTCTTTTTGTAGCTTTCTACACCGGGCTGATTGAAAGGATTTACACCCAGTAAGTAGCCGCTGACACCACAGGCAAACTCAAAGAAGTAGAACAGCTCGCCTAAATAGAACTCGTTGACCTCAGGTACGTTAATCAGGAAATTGGGTACCTGACCATCGGTGTGTGCTAATACAGTACCGTTCATGGCGGACTTATTCACAAAGTCCACGGACTTGCCTGCCAGATAGTTCAAACCATCCAGGTCTACAGGCTCAGTACCAATGATAATCTCCTCCTTGGAGGTCTCAATGTTTATAACGGTCTCAAACATAATGCGGGCACCGTCCTGAATGAACTGACCCATGGAATGCAGGTCGGTGGTCAGGTCCACGCTGGCAGGGAACAGACCCTTCTGGTCCTTACCCTCACTCTCGCCGTAAAGCTGCTTCCACCACTCACTGACATAATGCACTGCGGGCTCGTAGTTGGCCAGAATCTCCACCGTCTTGCCCTTGCGTAACAGAATATTACGCAGTGCTGCATACTGCAGGGCATCATTATTTTCAAAATCGTTTTCCAGAGCACGCTTTCTGCCGCTGGCCGCACCCTCCATCAATTTATCAATATCTGCACCGCTGACTGCGATAGGCAGCAGGCCTACTGCGGTCAATACGGAGAAACGTCCTCCCACATCATCGGGCACTACGAAGGTCTGGTAGCCTTCCTCATCAGCCAGATTCTTCAGGCTGCCTCTTGCTTTGTCAGTGGTAGCATAGATTCTCTTAGCTGCACCTTCCTTGCCGTATTTTTCCTCCAGCTTAGCCTTAAATACGCGGAAAGCAATGGCAGGCTCAGTGGTGGTACCGGATTTGGAAATCATGTTGATGGAAAAGTCCCTGTCTCCAATTACATCCATCAGATGCTTCAGATAAGTTGAGCTGATGGAATTACCACAGAAATAAATTTCAGGTGCCTTGCGGATGCTCTTGTCCACCACATTGAAAAAGCTGTGACCTAAAAATTCAATGGCTGCTCTGGCACCCAAATAGGAACCGCCGATACCGATTACCAAAAGTACCTCCGAATCACTCTGAATTTGCTTAGCAGCTTCTTTGATACGGGCAAACTCTTCCTTGTCATAATCTACGGGCAAGTCAATCCATCCCAGGAAATCATTTCCTGCGCCGGTCTTGGACACCAGTACATCCTTGGCATCTAATGCCAGCTTCTTCATATAGCCAATTTCTTCAGCGGAGATAAATGCTCCTGTTTTGGAATAATCAAATGAAACCTGTTTACTCATAGTTTTGCTCCTTTTCCCATTATCATGACGAATTTCCCCTTCTCCGAACGGGAAATTCCGCTTACCTTCAGTGTAACAAAGTTATAGGCCAAATTCAAGCAAAATACCTTTCATTTACCAATTCCCGCACCCTTAAGTGGCCAACAGCTCTCTCAGCATTTGTTCCAGTTCGTCGTAGGTAATGGACTCTCGCAAACTACCCTTGGATACAGTGTCTTTTTTCTTCCATTCCACGGCCCTTCTGTCCTTTTGGGAAGCCGGCCTTTCTATCAGCTCATAGTCCTCATCCTGCTTGTCCCCATAAAGGAAATCCATATCCTCCCGTGTTATCTGAATACGGGGAGACAAATGGTTTTCCAGATAATCTACCATATTCACTTTCAGTACCCTTTTTCTCTCCCGGATATCCACAGAGGTGGTCACGGAAAAGAACAGATATAGCCCGCCAAAAACCACAATATAGTATGGTAAAATCATGGACAGGGTAGCTCCCTTGGCAATATTGATACAAATGCCCACACCGGCAGACAATACAGAGAGCAGTACCGCCTGGGCAGATAGCAGGTACCACTGTCCATAGCTGAAGGGCCCCCAGGACAGTCTGGAGATAAGCTTGTCCACAAAAATAGCCGTATTGGATACTCCCTTATTCATCTGATAACAGTTTTCATACTTCCCCTTCCACTGACGTAGTACCGGATGATTGGTGGTGGCCATATTATCTGCCTCTCCTATCAGCCTTCCATAGGCTAATCCCAGCCCAATCCGAATTACCAAACCTGCCACCAAGGCTACCAGCATCAGGGTGGTAAAGATTTTATCCCTCTCAAAAAAAGCTACCATTGCGTTCCACATAAAATACTCCTTCCTCTATCGGAATACCCTCTTGTGGATGAATATTCCGTTTCCTCACTAAGAGTATAAACGCTTTATTCCTCATATGGTACGAAAACCCATCGTCACTTTCCAACAAAAAACGGACTGACCTTTTACCGTCAGTCCGCATTTCTACATGCTTCGTCAATATCCTTTACGATAGTGTCCTTAAAGGGTAGCTGCCATCATATCATCCACCAAAGCCCGTACCTCTGCCTCTGTGGCTCTGCCTTTTACCAAAGGATCAGCCATAAATGCCTCTACCACCAGATCCTTATCCTGATTGCCTCCCATAACCACCTTCAAAATACGCTCATGGTTCTCAATGTGGGGCATTAGAAGTGCCTTTACATTCTCAGGCACGGCTCCTGCCTGTACAGGACGGATAGCATCCCGTTCAAAAATAGCATTAGTCTCTACGATTGCAGTTTCCGGCAGGTTCTCAATCTGCTTATTGGTATTGGGAATGTTTACATTACTTACCACTCTCTCCAAACCACACAATGCCTTAATCAGCAGAATACCCTCTTCTCCGGTGGGCTCTAACTTAATTTCCTCTTCTCCGCTGAGCAGTCTCTTGGACTTAGCCAGCTTTTCCTGTAAATCCTGCTTTCTCCAATCCACACTGGTAAGAGCAAATTTCCAGCTATGTACCATATCCGGATTTTTCAGATATTCATCGCCGGGCATAAATTCAGCCAGATGACGGTCACCTGCAGCCGCAATCAAGCCATAACGATTGAATAAATCCATCTTTACTCTGTGGGAGCAGGCAAAATGATTGTTCATCCAGTTATTGTCCTTCTCCTCCAGACCCTCTTCAAAATGCTTCTCAATAAAGCTTCTATATACGGGGAACAGGTCAATTCCCTTGTAGCTAGCATAATCAAACCAGGTAAAGTGATTGATACCCAGTACATTCACATGCACATCCTCACGCTTCACATCGGTCAGGCCCAGCTCCTTCTCGGCAATACTTGCCAGTACCTTCTGGGTACCGAATACCTCATGACAGCAACCAAAGGCCTTAATCTGAGGGAATACATGATACAGGGTCTTCACACACATGCTCATGGGATTGGTGTAATTGATAACCCACGCATCAGGACAGTATTTCTGAATCTGCTGGGCAAACTCCACAAACATGGGCTGGGTTCTCAGGGAACGCATGATACCGCCGGGACCGGCTGTATCTCCTACGGGCTGATAAATTCCCAGTCTCTCAGGCATATGAACATCCACTGCCATCTCATCAAAGGTCTTAGGCATAATGGAAATCACTACAAAATCTGCACCGGTCAATGCTTCCTCATAAGTATCTGCGGTCACATAATTCCACTTACCTACTACATCCTCACGGTTTTTTAAACTATTACCAATGATTTCATTGGCTCTTGCCGCCTCTTTATCAATGTCATATAGACGGATGGTTCCGGAAATTGCTGATTCCATCGCCAAATCTGTCATAAAAGTCCAAGCCCATCCTCTGGAACCGCCGCCTATATAGGCAATCTGAATATCTTCCACTCGATTATTATTGTATTTCATTTCCTTCACACCTTTTTGTTTTATTTTGTGCTCCCTCCGGAGCTACGGTAATCTATACCGTCTGCTTTCTCTTACACAAACATTATCATATCTGCACTATTGTGCTAATAATACAATACTTAATACATTTCCTTGCAGGTCTGTAATCACCTTTTCCGACGGTTTTGCGGAAAATACCTTCCGTCCGTTTACAAAACCTTCTGTGCCTTTGCCGGAATTAACGATACGATAACGCATATCGCCCCATTCCTGCTCATAGGTACATTCTGTTCCGGCTACGCTACCCCAATACACCCGGTCTCTCTCCAAATGTACACCATACATTCGGGCACAATATTCCATTACAGAAAGCATTGCAGGTCCATAGGCATCCTGCTCTCCTTCCAGACACACGGTAGATGGCTTCATGGTAAAAGGATCATATTGCTGCACAAATACCAAATCCTCTCCGATTGCTTGGAAAAGTTTGTTCCCCAAATAGGGAATCAAATGGTCATAACCATAATTTTCCAACCCCCGGATGGCTCTCTGGTAGGTCAATGCCTCGCACTGTCCGCTCCAGTTGTTGGTGGTAATATTACGGAACAAGGGATCATTTACCGCCACAGAGGGAAGAGGCATCTTAGTCCAAAATTCCTCCGGATTCAGCAAATGCTCCTGTACAAACCGGTCCGCCATTTCTTGGGAGATACTGTGCCAATACATGGCTCGAAGGGTATTGTGTATCATGGTGGGCATTACACGGTGATGCTTATCCCGGTCCAGACAGGCACCTCGCTCCTCACTCCATAAATAGGACTTAATCTTGTCTGCCACCTGCGTAGCTTTGTTTTGCCACTCCTGTGCCAAAGAGCGCTTGCCCATAATCCGGCTGATTTCCGCCAGGGTCTCCCGGGCATTGTAGGAAAAGCTCATAATATCTATGGATGCCATGGGTACCACTTCACAACCTTCCGGCGGAAATTCCTCCGTCCAGCCATCCGGTGCATCCCCATAGCGCATGGCATGGTCCTCTCCTGTATCGTATTTACACCAGGTCTCCAGACAACCATCTCCATCGGAGTCCCGCACCTTCCACAAGTATGCATCAAACCGCTCCAGGGTACTGTATAACAGTTCCAGGTAGTCCCTATCCTTGCCCATCAGATAATACATATTCAATGCCGGTGCAGGGAAACAAAATCCTTGAAACTTATTAAACTGTGCCACCCTTTGACCATCAATCATGGCAATACTTCCGGGAATTCTACCGTCCTCCCGGATATGCTCCATGAAAAGCAGCTGGTTGTTCAGGGCTACTTCCATATTTCTCTTGGCATACATTTCTCCGCCCATGGGCTGAGTCTCCAACCAGATTTTCTCATATCCGCCGCCCTCTATGAGCACCTTTCGGCCCGCAAAATCCTTGATATTGTCCAGGGACTTATGCTCTGCCGCATCCATCAGCTTCTGCAAAAGTGCATCTGCGGTCTCAAATCTTACAGATGTATTGGTAATCATATTTACTCCATTTCTGCAACTGCACTGAAATAATCGAAGTCTGCGCAAAGTCCCAATCCGGTCATATCATGCACATACAATCCAAAATGGGCTCCTGTAAAACCTCTGGCATGCTCATCTGTGACCAATTCGCAGCTCATCTGCTGACCTGCCTGCTGCCAGTCCCCACCGGGTACCTTGTAGGAGAATTGGCATTCCCGACCCTCTTCCAAGACTTCCACCCTCAGCTGTATCTCAGCCTTGGCAGGTACCGGAATGGGTGTCATCTCATCGGTAATCACGCCGCCGTCGCTCTTTAGCAATACCAGCACATGTTCTCCCTTGTCATTGCAGGTCTTGGCTAACAGGTAAAAACACAATGCGTCGTAGGCATAGGATAATCCTGCCATTTGCTCGCTGTAAGTGGGCATAAACTCCATAGAAGTCTCTGCCGTGCAGGTAAAGCTTTGTTGTCTCACTGCCAGATGGGATACCTTATGCCAGGAATTCATAGATTCCTGCCCCCGCATTCTCAAGTAACCCCTTCTGGCGGTCAAATCTGTAAACTCCCGGAAATCTGCTCTGGGAGCACTATATCTGACATGTAAAGAATCCCCATCAAAATCATCCCGGAATCCCTTGGACTCATCGGGATAAATACACTCATTCACACCTTTCGGTGCTGCGGTAGTCATCTGTCCGAAATTACCGCCACACTCCAACCGAAGCCAGCCATCCTCATCCCATATCATTTTCTGGATGGCCGTCTCTCGTCCCAAGATACACCAATTGGTGTCAGGTACCGGTCTGGAGCACAAATGCACCATATACCATTCTCCGGCAGGCGTATCCACAAAATCTCCATGACCGCATTTCTGCAGCATGGTCATATCCTCCCGGTTACTGGTGATAATGGGATTGTTAGGAGCTGTCTCAAAGGGACCCCAGATACTCTTGGAACGGGCCATAGTCACCCCATGGTCATATCCGGTACCGCCCTCGGCCACCACCAGATAATACCAATCCCCAATATGATACATATGAGGGCCTTCGGTATATCTCATTTCCGTGCCGCCGTAGACCAGCTTACGCTCTCCTACCAGCTGCCAGCTTTCCGGGTCAATCTCCTGTACCAGGATACCCTTAAAGCCGTTAATCATATTAATCAAATATTTCTTACCATCTGTGTCATGGAACAGAGAAGGATCGAAGCCGATACTGTTCAGATACACAGGCTCAGACCACTGCCCATAAATATCATCTGTGTATACCAGATAATTATGGGTGTTGTAGAAGCGTCCCTTTTTAGTCTTCACATCCGTAAACAACAGGTAAAACCTGCTGCCATCATAGGTCAGACAAGGAGCCCATACACCCCCGGAGCAGGGATCACCCTGAAGATTTAACTGACCGGCACGCATAAGAGGCGATGCAATCTGCTCCCAATGCTGCAAGTCCCTGGAGTGAAAAATACGCACCCCGGGCCACCACTCAAAGGTGGAGGTAGCTATGTAATAATCTTCTCCCACCCGGATAATACTGGGGTCGGGACAAAAGCCTTTTAAAATCGGATTTTGAATCATCATATCTCCATTCCGCACAAAGTGTTTCCATGCTGTTTTAAGCAAATTTTTTTCAATAAGATTATATCTTATTTTACATTCCAAGACTAGCCCTTGAGACCACTGGTTCCGATACCTTCCACTAAATATCTGTTAAAGAACAGGAAAATCAAAAATACCGGTATCAGGGACAGGGTGGACATAGCAAACATGGCACCAAAGTCCGTGGTGGTAGCTGCATCAGCAAACATCTTAACAGCCAAAGATGCGGTATAGGACTGGGGCTTGCTCAAGTACAGCAAGGGTCCCATATAGTCATCCCACTTCCAGTAGAACTGGATAATAATGGTGGTCACGATGGAAGGCTTTAACAGTGGCAGAATAATATGTGTATAAATAGTATATCTGCTACATCCGTCAATGGTAGCTGCCTCATCCAACTCTCTGGGAATACCCGCCATAAACTGCATCATCTGATAGATGAAAAATGCCTGACCGCAGAAATAAGGTAAAATCAGCGGTACATAGCTGTTGGACAATCCCAAATTATACCAAATCAGGTAAGAAGGAATCATGATAACCTGGCCGGGCAACATCATAGTGGCCAGCATACAGGTAAACCAAAATTTTCTACCCTTAAAACGGATACGAGACAGTGCGTAGGCTACCAGAGAGGAGCTGAGTACTGTACCCAATGTCGCAACAGTAGTAATCAACAGTGAATTTTTAAAGAAGGTGCCAAAGGTAATGCCTGCGAAGCCACTCCAACCGGTGGAGTAATTGCTCAGCTTAGGTACCTCCGGAATCAGGGACAGGGTTCCTCGCAGAATCTCCGCATTGTCCTTGAAGGAGCCACTGATCATCCAGAGAACCGGATAAATCATCACAATACCAAAGGTCACTACAAATAAATGATATAGTACCTTAAAGGTTATTTTTCTTACTTTCATGTTTCCTCTCATTCCGCCGCGTTAGCGGCTTTAAAATAAGGAACTTTGTGCATCCGCACAAATTCTAAGAGAAAAGAATTCATTCTTTTCTCTTTTAGTCCCCCGCTTCACTGAATACCCACATCTTGGAGCTCTTGAAGATAATCAGAGTAATAATACTCATTACCATCAGCATAAACCAGGACATGGCACAGGCATAACCCATATTGTTGTAATCGAAGGCCTGCTTATATACATACAGGGCATACATCATGGTGGCATTGTTAGGACCACCCTTGGTGATAATAAATGCCTGGGTAAAGGCCATAAACGCAGAAATGGTCTGCATTACCAGGTTATACAAAACAATCGGGGACAGACAGGGCAGCGTAATTTTGATAAATTTCTGGAGACCATTGGCTCCGTCGATTTCTGCTGCCTCATAATAGGTGGTAGGAATTTCTTTTAATCCCGCCGCAAAAATAATCATGGAAGAACCGAACTGCCATACGCTCATAAGAATCAGCGGGAACAGTGCCAGACCCTGGTCACCGAACCAATTGATGGTATCCAGTCCCATGTCCTTCATTACCATATTGAACAAACCCCTACGGGCAAAAAGCTGCTTCCATACCAGTGCCACCGCTACGCTACCACCTACCAAAGAGGGAACATAGTACAAAGAACGGTACAGAGTCACCATTTTGCTCTTCCGGGTCAATAAAAATGCTACAAACAATGCAAATGCCAGCTTCATGGGTACGGAAATAAATACATATTTCAGGGTTACGCCCAGGGACTTCATAAAGGTCTCATCTGTAAGCAATGCCGCGAAATTCTTCAATCCTACCGGAGTCACTTCCTTAGAACCCATGGAAAAATCCGTAAAGGCATAATAGAAGGATGTAAGAATAGGAATCAGGGAAAAACAAATAAAACCAAATATAAAGGGTGCCGCAAATACATGGCCTACCGTGTTGTCATTGTAAAAAAACTTTCTAACTTTTGTGCCAAAGCCTATCGTGGTTGTATCTTTCAAGATAAGCCTCCTTTCCACAGTGCAAAAATCGCTTTTAGAGACAGTACAGGCACACCTACCGGGTAAGTGTGCCTGCTATCATCTGATTCTTATTTGAAGATTGCTTCAGCTGCTTCGTAAGTTTTCTTTGCTGCTTCGTCTGCAGTAATCTCACCGGCAACTACCTGCTGAATCAGGTTTCTATACTGATCTACTACCTGGTCCTGTCCGTCAGGGCTCAATACGTTAATCTTTTCAGGAGTCTCAAAGGTACCAACTAAGTCAACATAGTCGTACATTTCCTGCTGGCCTGCGGTTGCACTTGCCTTCAGAGCTTCACGTACCTTATCATTGATGGGAATACCTCTTTCACCCTGTAATACATTGTTACACTCTTCGCTGTTCTGGAACCAGCTGATGAACTTAGCAGCTTCTTCCTTGTACTTGCTATCCTGGGATACACACAGCATCTGGGAAGACTGAATTACAGAACCTGCAGGGCCATCCTTGGTTACTCTGGGCAGAGAAGCCAGTGCCAGGGTACGTCCCTCTGCTGCACATACATCATAGATGGTAGGGAACTGGTTAACAGCTACCCAAGTCATTGCTGCTTCACCGGTTACCAGGAAGTCATTCTCAATATTGGTGATTTCCATTTCAGCACCTGCATCAGGAGAAGCACCTTCCTTAATCAGGTCTGCTCTCATCTGGATGTAAGGAGTCAGCATCTTATAATCGTCAAAGCCCATACCGGTCAGATCCAGGTTGAAGAAGCCGTACTCGCCTACCTTACCCTGCTGTCCGATATAAGTGGAACAACCTGCGATAAACTCGGAACTGGTGAAACCGGAGGTACCGAACTCGCCGGTATGCTTGGAAATCTTTCTACAAGCATCTGCATAATCATCCCAAGTCCAGGTATCGGTAGGAAGAGGAACGCCTGCTTCCTTGAACATATCTACATCGTATGCAATACCGTATGTATTCAAACCATTGGACAGACCCATCTGATTTCCTGCGGTATCCTGGGTAATCTTCAGGTATGCATCGGAAATATTGGTGGTGTCGATAACACCGGAATCAATATAATCATTTAAGAAATAAATCTTATCCACGTACTGAGGGAAGTTACCACCCAGCTGGAAGATATCCCATACCTGATCGGAGGATACCAAAGTCTTTAACTTGGTGAAATAATCATCAAAAGAGAAAAACTCGTACTCAATATCTACATGAGGATTTTCCTTCTCATACATCTCAATAACCTGAACGGTTCTGTCATGACGGGTCTGAGAACCCCACCATGCCATACGCAGTTTAATCTGCTCCTGCTCTTCATCGCCGGCATCTGCACTGTCCTCTACCTTTGCAGAATCGCCCTTGGTGTCAGCATCTCCGGATGTAGCGGTATCACCACATGCAGTCATGCTCATTACCATTGTTGCTGCTAAAAAAGCTGCTAATAACTTTTTCTTCATAACCCCATCTCTCCTTTTCTTTTATAGGTTCACCGCTCTCCCCGGACTGCTATCTATGATGTCCAGCGGCTATGGTTT
>JAFUKS010000090.1 GCA_017473445.1 Lachnospiraceae bacterium | reverse complement strand
GGCGGCGGTCGCAGCAGCGGCGGCGGTCACCGGTTTTAATATCCGTTCCTGATTGCCCAATACACATTTTTGACAAATCGGGGCCGGTGACATATACTTAGGAAAAACAAAGGAATGGCATTTATCGATGAAGGAATTTTATCAAGTACCATATATATATGAAAAAGTAAATAAAAACGTGCATACATTGGTTACAGAAGTACCCGGCTCCAAGAGCATCACCAACCGTGCACTTTTGCTGGCCACGCTGGCAAAAGGCGAATCCACACTCCGAGGAGTACTGTTCAGCGATGACTCCAGACATTTTTTGAAATGTATCCAGGAACTGGGCTTTGAAACGGTGGTAGACGAAGCCTCCCGTGTGATTACTGTCACCGGACACGGTGGCAGGGTACCCAAAAGCGAAGCCTCCCTTTACGTAGGCAGTGCCGGTACTGCAGCACGCTTCCTGACCTCTTATCTGGGTCTGTCCGAGGGCGTTTACCATATGGATGCCTCCCCTCAGATGCGTCGCCGCCCCATGGCTCCCCTTTTGGACTCTTTGAAGGCTTTAGGATGTGACATTACCTATGCCGCACCGGAAGATGGAACGGAAGGCTTTCGGGAAGGCTTTTTTCCCTTTACCCTAAAGGGACATGGCTTTGGCAGTAACCGGATTTCTGTAAATATTGATCACAGCAGCCAATTTTTAAGTGCGTTAATGATTTCCTCTGCATTATGTCCCGGGGATTTCCGTATTTCCATAGAAGGAAGTCATGGCATGGCATACATCACCATGACTGCCAAAATGATGCAACAATTTGGTGTGGAATGCATACAAGTGCATGAAAAGCAATTTTGTACTCCTGCAGGTCAGTCCTACCGTGCATTGGATTATCAGATTGAACCGGATGTATCCGCAGCCTGCTATTTCTATGCCATGAGTCCTCTACTGAATATCCCCGTAATGGTACCCCATGTACACTTTGATTCACTCCAGGGAGATGTGCAGTTCATTCGGATTTTGGAACAAATGGGTTGTACGGCTAAGGATACCTCTGACGGTATTCTGCTCACTCCACCGGAAACAGGCGTATACCAGGGCATTCAAGCAGATATGCATGCCTGCTCTGACCAGGCCATTACCCTGGCAGCTCTGGCTCCCTTCGCAGAGAGTCCCACCACCATAACCGGTATTGGGCATATCCTTTTCCAGGAAAGCGACCGTATCAGTGCCATCGTCACTGAGCTTCGTAAAATGAATATCAGGTGTGAAGAAACCCCGGATAGCATCACCATTTATCCCGGCATTCCCAACGCTACCGCAGTAGATACCTACGAAGACCACCGGATGGCCATGGGCTTTTCTTTAATCGGTCTGCGTGCTCCCGGCATCACTATTAATGATCCTCAGTGCTGCCGCAAGACCTTTGAAGATTATTTCCGGGTATTAGATCATGTTATTGATACCTTATGCGATTAAACAAAAAAACGGTACCACAGCTTAATTGGTACCGTTTTCATTTTCTAAATCTAAAGGCTCTTTTCTTTTTCCTTTTTCCATAGCTTATATGCTGAGAATGCAAACACAAGTGCGATTACCCAGCATAATAACTCGGTGACCAAGGTATTGGCTAACAAGCTGTTTACTACAACCACAGAAAAGTCCAAAAAAGCATGCATCAAAATGGCAATAGGGAAAAGCAGGAAATTTCTTTTCACTGCAAACCAAACAAATACGGACAAGGACAAATGAGCCACCACCGCGGCCAACCTTTCCACAATCCCCACCAAGTACAAGGGTGCGGGAGTTTCAGCCAAGGTTATTAACGTTGCTTGTACAGTAGCTGTTTCTGTAGCAGGCAAGCCGGCAAATAAAATTTCCGTTCCCCCTGTGTTCATCAATATCGCCAGGGAAAGATTACTAATCATCCCCAGCCCTAAAATATACATAGCTTCAAAACCACCATGTCCGGCACCATACATAAGCGCTGTTCGGTCATCTGCCCGATATTTTTTCAATATCCACTTAAAGGCTACAAATCGTCCGGTCTCTTCAAATACACCTGCAGCCAGACCACCATACAAACCGTACAACCAGATATTTCCGGTAATTGCCGGACCGATGCTGCTATAAAGCACCGCCATATGAAATACCTGCTCCAGTGTAAATGCAAACACAAACATAATCACCATGCCAACCACAAAGGGCATTGGCCTGCATCCATATTTCTTCCAAAGGATAAGGAAAAGAACAAGCGGAATCAAAACTGCTGCCAATAGGGATAGCCCCATCATAATCACGCAGCTCACAGGAACTGTTAAACCCATACAAAATACCTCCCTTAATCACATGTGTTATTTTTTCTTTTATATAAACAATAGGAATAAATTACCGGTACCACAAACAGTATAATAAGCACCGCCATCACCCCGGCCAATACAAGTGCCTCCCGTACCAACAGCGTCACAATAATCAACACCACTCCTTCCAGCATCCACAGATAACCGGCCAAGCGATGGGTCTTATTCCAATTGTCCGTATCCTGAAGTGCCCAGGGAATTCGATACCCCATGGTATAGTTCTGTTTACATTTGGGCAAATAATTTCCGACAATCACAAATAATGCTCCCATAAATAAGCAGATCATACTGACTACATTTACCTCGTATTCCAATGCACTGGTGATTGTTAAAAAGAGGACTATCACCTCCGTCACCGGAAGCAACCAAAGAGACAAGCTTTTCAATTTTTGGGATTGGTTCATCTTCTTTGGATCTGTGGTGAGTGCTCCATACAGTACCGCCTCCATTAACATGAAAAATACCGGGAAACCAAAAAGAACTGCTGCCTTATGTCCGTAATCATCAATTTCTCCCGCACTATTCCAATGAATAGGCAGCTGCTCCGGTAAAACCTCATACAAAAGCACCCCCGCCAACACCGGCAAAAAGCAAGCCAGCATCGGTAATAACAGTTGTTTTTTATTCATTCTTTTCTCCTCCTTCTATTGTAACATTTTCTTCCCTTCGTTCGCTAAACTGTGAAACCCAAAGCATCACTTCCTCAAATACTGAAATATTCACCTCATAATAAATATAATTCTTTACCTTGGTCTCAAATAGTAAGTCTGCTTTTTTTAGTTGGGACAGATGGTAAGAAACTGTAGCACCGGTCAAATCAAACTTGGCTGCAATCTCTCCTGCCGTCAGTTTTCCGTTCTTCAACATTACCAGAATATCCCGGCGTACCGGGTCCGCCAATGCCTTGAAAGTTTCTGCAAAGCTCAAAATATCACCTCACACGAGTATTTAGATTTTTATCTAAATAGAATATACCACCCTTTTCCATCCTGCGCAAGAACTATTTAGATTTTTTTCTAAATACTCATTCAAAAAAGAGACTCCGTGCTTTCACGGAATCTCTTTTCTATTTCC
Organism: Lachnospiraceae bacterium; assembly: GCA_017473445.1. Lineage (GTDB taxonomy): Bacteria > Bacillota > Clostridia > Lachnospirales > Lachnospiraceae > Acetatifactor. The sequence goes on along the minus strand of JAFUKS010000090.1, from coordinate 5,173 downwards.
AATCGGTCGTATCCAATATACAATCTGCTCTATCTGTAATATCAAAAGCCGTAAAATACTTCTGTTCCAAAGGAATCCATTTTTCCCTGAACATTTGAGGATTGGGATTACGTGCCGCAATCCGTTTCATCTGTTCCTGTTCATCCACGGTGAGAACGATGCTAAAATCAAAATACTTGCCAAAGTAAGGATGTAATGCGTAAGCTCCCTCCACAATCCGTAAGGGCACATCATCTATAAAACAATTATCACGCAAGGCTTGCTTGGAGCAATCATAACGCATGTAATTGAATGTGTTCTCCTTCAATTTACTAATTACTTCTTTTTTCATTCTCTCATAATGAATGTTTCCACCGGGTTCCTGATAACGGCTCTCACTGCGTAATTCCATAGGTAAAAAGAAATCATCACAATGAACCACTGCTCCCCCCAATTCTTCTGCCAGGTATGCAGCCAATGTGGATTTTAATGCCGCACTGGTACCATCAATGGCCACCACCAATCTATTTCCGCTTTGCAATCGCCATCGCAAACAATCCACCAATTCTACTGTATGCTCTCGCATAATGTTCCTCCATTATTCACTCCATCCATGGCGCATCACTTTAATCAATACCGGAAGCAGGCATATTTGAATCAATATACCGGGCCATGCATTCACAAAGGCCTCTGTCAGAAATAATTTCCAGGTCAAGGGAGATACTGATATAACTCCGCACAGAAACATTGCCGTCCCCCATACCAGTCTTCCTCCCAGCATAGACAGAAGAAGAGAAATATAAATAACACATGTTTCTGAAAGTCCTTTTCCCTTTTTTAATGCCTTGTAAAAACCTCCGGCCAGGCATCCATAGGCTGCCATCTCAAATGCCATACACACGGCTTTCGGATATAGCGGAGGCATTCCAAAAATCAGGCTACGGCTGACGGGAATCAGAAAGCCTATGAACAGTCCATACCAGGGGCCTAACAGAAACCCTGACAGTATGGCCGGAATATGAATCAGGCACAGCATATTTCCCACCTGGGGAATCTGCCCCGATAAAAAAGGTAATAACCAGCCAATGGCCAAAAACATTGCTGATACACTGATTTTCCTACTGTCTATTTTATGCTTTCTCATCCTTTTCTCCTATGTACCTATTGCTGATTACTTTCCCCTCCGCCGGGAATCAACTTCAAAATGGCATCCAAAATGGCACTTGCCACTCCTGCCACAGGCCAGATAATCCAAGTAATATGCCATTTCATGGTTAGAAAGCTGACGCCAAGATAAATAGCGGTAACCAAAGTCCAATAAATGCTGCTAATTGCTTCATTGCGTGTCTTTACAGACTTATTCTTGCGGGTATACTCCCCCACCTGAAGCAACTGATTAAAAATCCCCTGCACAGAGTTTACCCAAACAAACAGGAATACCGCTACTGCCACCAGTAAAAGCATAATCACCACGCCCAAAAGAATCAGAAAATCATCTTCATATGCATTACTACCTGCTTCGACAACAGCAATCATTGCAAACAGGGGAACCACTGCCAGAATACACATTACTGTCGCAATAGCGGTACAAACTACATATTTCAGATTAAATTCGCTCTTTTCTTTTTCCACAATACCACGAACACCATAACTTAATATGAGCATTTCATTATTCAGATAATCATATTTCTTGTTAAAAGAATCCACTACAATAAACAATGCTACACCAATTGCTACCAATAAAAGTAACAGCATCACACCTATCATCGCTGCCGTACCTTCGGAAATACCAATCTTTCCTGTGGTCTGTAAACCCAGCAAAAATAATAAAGGAGTAGGACACAGGACGCACATCATGGTTGCCAACGCCATCCATACGGAAGTACGCTTCTTATTATCAATGGCATCATTGGCTTCTTCCAGGCTTACCCGGTATACGCCGTTCTCTTCCTGTAACTCCATCTCATTATAAGCAGTATCTTCCATTTCATCCCTAAGCAGGTAATCGGTACTTACACCAAATAAATTGCTCAGCTTCAATACCTTATCTAAATCAGGAATGGAAGTACCGCTTTCCCACTTGCTCACGGACTGTCTGGAAATATCCAGCTTATCTGCTAATTCCTCCTGGGACCAGCCGTTTTGTTTTCTCAGGTTCATAATTTTGTCTGCTAATATCATAATATCCTCTTTCTGCCCTTGGGGCCTTTTCTCAGCTCGTTGCTTGCATCAATCATAGCAATTCCACCGGTTACCCACTACCAAGCGGGCTAGGAAATCTGTCAACTGTCAGTTGCATTTCCCCCAAGCTCACTCCCTTTTTCTTATAATATACGCAATTTTACATACTTTTTCAAGAAATATAAGGAAATGTGTCAGATAAAAAAGGAACCGGTCAGATACCGGTTCCTTTGGACTCTAATATAGGTCTTTAAATTAAATAACAAGTGTTTTAATATTAAGGTCTCTGACCCATACCACCTTCTAAGGTAATGGTCTCGCCACTCATGTACTTGAAGTCAGGAGATGCCAGCTGCACACATACACGGCCGATTTCCAACTCAGAATCGCCAAAGTGGCCCATGGGAGGCATGTGAACATTTGCTTTGAACGCTTCCGGATAAGCCTTCTCAAACTGCTCCAACTGTGCAGTCCAAGCCAGAGGACAGATTACATTTGCATTGATACCATCCTTACCCCACTCAGTAGCTGCCACACGGGTCAGACCACGGATACCTTCTTTAGCTGCTGCATATGCACACTGTCCGAAGTTACCGAAGAGACCTGCACCGGAAGCAAAGTTAATCACAGAGCCCTTGGTCTTAGCCAGATAGGGATAGCAAGCCTTCATATAGTAGAAGGTTGCATACAAACCGGAATACATAGCCAGGTCAAACTGCTCAGTGGTATGATCCGCAATGGTCACACCGGAAGCAGATGCCTGTGCATTGTTGATAAGTACATGGATATCACCAAAAGTATCAATGGCCTGCTTCACAACATTATTTACAACAGCCTCGTTATCAGCACCTGCATTTACATCTGCCTGTACTACCAGCACCTTAATACCATACTGGGACTCCAATGCTTCCTTCGCATCATTCAGCTTCTGCATATTACGTCCGGTAATTACCAGATTGCAGCCTTCCTTTGCATATGCGGTAGCAATACCATAGCCAATGGAACCACATCTGCCATCGCTAAGAGTAGCAAAACCTGCACCGGTGATAATTGCTGTTTTACCTTGTAAATAACCCATAATAGAAAAACCTCCTAAAAAAACATTTTTTCGTTGCTTTTATTATACTACTCAATGCTTTATTTCTCAATTATAATTTGATAATTTTTTGTCAATTCCCATGTGAATCTTCTATTATTACGCATTATTTTCTATTTCTACCTCTTTATAAGACTTAATCACCAAAAATACACAAAAAAACTCTCGAAAATTCCACAAAAGACTGCTTGTGTTTTTTCTGAATTTCTATATAATATATAAGGAAAATAAAGGAGGAGCTTAAGATGCCTAAAAGAACAGATATTCACAAAGTACTTATAATTGGTTCCGGCCCCATCATTATTGGTCAGGCTTGTGAATTTGACTATTCCGGTACTCAGGCTTGTAAAGCACTGAAAAAGCTGGGATATGAAATCGTATTGGTGAATTCCAATCCTGCGACCATCATGACGGACCCCGAAACCGCTGATGTTACCTACATTGAGCCTTTAAATGTAGAACGTCTGGAAGAGATCATCAAAAAGGAAAGACCCGACGCATTATTACCCAACCTGGGTGGTCAGTCCGGTCTGAACCTTTGTGCAGAGCTGAATAAGGCCGGCATTATCGACAAATACAATGTCAAGGTTATCGGTGTTCAGGTAGATGCTATCGAACGAGGCGAGGACCGTATTGAATTTAAGAAGGCAATGAATGAATTGGGCATTGAGATGGCTCGTAGCGAAGTAGCTTACTCCGTTGAGGAAGCTCTTGCCATTGCAGACAAGCTCTCCTATCCTGTAGTGCTGCGTCCTGCATACACCATGGGTGGTGCCGGTGGCGGTCTTGTATATAATAAAGAAGAATTAAAAACCGTTTGTGCTCGTGGTCTTCAAGCCAGCCTGGTAGGTCAGGTATTGGTAGAGGAATCCATTCTGGGCTGGGAAGAACTGGAAGTGGAAGTTGTTCGAGATGCAGAGGGTAACATGATTACCGTATGCTTCATCGAAAATATTGACCCCTTAGGTGTCCACACCGGTGATTCCTTCTGCTCCGCTCCCATGCTGACCATCTCCCAGGAGGTTCAGGACAGATTAAAGGAGCAGGCGTTTAAGATTGTAGATTCCGTAGAGGTTATCGGTGGTACCAATGTGCAGTTTGCCCATGATCCCGTATCTGACAGAATCATTGTTATTGAAATTAATCCCCGTACCTCCCGTTCCTCCGCATTGGCATCCAAGGCAACCGGTTTCCCCATTGCGCTTGTTTCCGCTATGTTGGCTACCGGCCTGACCCTGAAGGATATTCCCTGCGGCAAGTATGGTACTCTGGACAAATATGTACCTGACGGAGATTATGTCGTAATCAAGTTTGCCCGTTGGGCATTTGAGAAATTCAAGGGTGTGGAAGATAAATTGGGTACTCAGATGCGTGCCGTAGGTGAGGTTATGAGTATCGGTAAGAACTTCAAGGAGGCTTTCCAGAAGGCTATCCGCTCCCTGGAGAACGGTAATTACGGTCTGGGACATTCCAAGAACTACGATACCATGACCAAGGAAGAGCTGTTACAGCTACTGATTACTCCTTCCAGCCAGCGTTATTTTGTTATGTATGAAGCTATCCGCAAGGGTGCTACCAATGAAGAACTCTTTGAACTGACCAAGGTAAAGCATTACTTCTTAGACCAGATGAGAGAGCTGGTTGAGGAAGAAGAAGCTCTGATAAAGAACAAGGGTGCTGTTCCTGCTGATGCCGCACTGATTCAGGCAAAGAAGGATGGCTTCTCCGATAAATATTTAAGCCAGATTCTGGAGATTCCTGAAGCAGATATTCGTAACCGTCGTATTGAAATCGGCATGGAAGAAGCTTGGGAAGGCATCCACGTAAGCGGTACCGAGGATAACGCTTACTACTACTCTACCTACAATGCAGAGGATAAGAACCCTATCACCAACGATAAGCCCAAGGTAATGATCT
>JAFUKS010000007.1 GCA_017473445.1 Lachnospiraceae bacterium | reverse complement strand
TGTATACTATTTATCATGAAAGCACCCTCCTTGGATTATTGGTTTGGTCACCTTAAATCCTAACATAGGAATCAGGTGCTTTCTATTTTTTTATTTTCCTACAAAAACTTTACCCTAGCCACTTTTCTTTCCATGGAAAAGGTTTTATTTGAAAAATAATCAGACTGTGGTATAATGTACGCGTACAGAAAACCAAGCGACTGCGTAGCAGGCATTTGGTTTTCTGCGCGAATAACGAGCAAACCGTCTGCGTAGCAGACAATGAGCGCGTAGCGCGTGTTTGCGAGTCTTAGTAACCAGACTAGTGCTACTCTTCAAGCACTAGTAACCAGACTAGTGCTGCTCTTCAAGCACTAGTAACCAGACTAGTGCTGCTCTTCAAGCACTAGTAACCAGACTAGTGCTGTCCTTCAAGCACTAGTAACCAGACTAGTGCTGCTCTTCAAATAACCACAGAAAGGATGCCCCCGGGCTTTCATACATAGAATGGAAATCGAAAGAAAATTTTTAATTAAAACACTACCCGTAAATTTAGAGGATTATCCCTATCACCACATTGAACAAGCGTATCTTAACACAGACCCCGTCTTGAGAGTGCGTAAATCCGACTCTGACTACTATCTTACCTATAAGGGCAGTGGTATGCTGGCACGAAACGAAAGCAATCTTCCTTTGAATGAAGCCTCCTACTATCACCTCCGGGAAAAAGCGGACGGCAATATTATTTCCAAGCGAAGATACCTGATTCCTCTATTACATCCCGGATTTAAGGAGGGGTTCCCAACGCCTCCCGATGATTACTCATTAACCATCGAGCTGGACGTATTTGATGCTCCCTTCGCCCCTCTGATTATGGCCGAGGTGGAATTCGGCAGCAAGGATGCGGCAGAAGCCTTTGTTCCTCCCGAATGGTTTGGTGAAGAGGTAACCTTCCAACAAGAGTACCACAATGCTACACTTTCTCAAATGAAATTCGATTAGAACTATAAGAAAACGGAAGGCCTAGAGCCTTCCGTATATTTTTGCCAATTTGTAAATTTTATCCGTCAATTCAGGGGTAATGGCATGAACGTCCATTCTCCATTTCCAATTATCTCCAAAAGTAGAAGGAAAATTGATTCTTGCTTCATTACCCAGTTCCAGAAAATCCTGCATGGGGATCATTGCCGTATCAGCCACGCTGGAAAGGGCTGCCCGAATCAATGCCCATAGGGTAGCGCTATTACTTTCTTGCCCTACATATTCCTTTACAAAAGTCAGGTTCGTCTCCGACAAATTCTGTAACCATCCCAGCGTAGTCTCATTATCATGTGTACCGGTATACACCACGCAATTGGGGGAATAATTATGGGGCAGATAATCATTGTCCTGCCAGTCATTGAATGCAAACTGCAAAATCTTCATCCCCGGGTATCCGGTTTTTTTCACCATCTCAATGACACTTTCGGTCAAAAATCCCAAATCCTCCGCAATCACTTCTTTATCACCCAGCTGCTCCTTCAAGGTGGCAAACAGTTCCAGTCCGGGTCCTTTTTCCCAATGGCCATTGCAGGCGGTTTCATCACCGTAAGGTACAAACCAGTATTCATCAAAGCCACGGAAATGGTCTATTCTCACAATATCATACAGCTCATAACAATGCCTAATGCGCTTCATCCACCAATCATAGCCGGTGGCTTTATGATAGTCCCAAGCATATAAAGGGTTCCCCCATAGCTGACCTGTGTCAGAAAATGCATCCGGAGGACAACCAGCTACACCAATAGGCTGCCCCTCCTCATCAAACTGGAACAATTCTGGATGTGACCAGGCATCTGCGCTATCCTGTGCTACATAAATGGGAATATCTCCAATAATCTTTACGCCCTTCCCATTGGCATACTTTTTGAGTGCAGACCATTGGGTTGCAAATAAATACTGTAAGAAGGTATAGAAAGCCACCTCTTCCGCCAATAGCTTTTTATATCTGGCCACGGCCTCAGGACGACGCAGACGGATACCATCCTCCCAATCACCGTAATACTTACCTTGAAAATAATCCTTCACAGCCATAAACAGGCAATAATCCTCCAGCCAAAAGCTGTTTCGAGCCGTAAATTCCCGATAGCTCTCGTTTATCTCCAAGCCGGACTTTCTTGCCCTTATAAAGGCCTTGCGCAACAATGGAAAGCGTCCATTGTAAATGCGCTCATAATCCACATAATGAGGATGTCCTACAAACTCACAGCTCTCACACTCCTCTACAGTCAATAATTGCTGCTCTATCAAAAGCTCTAAGTCAATAAAATACGGATTGCCGGCAAAGGTGGAAAAGGACTGGTAGGGTGAATCCCCATAACCGGTGGGCCCCAGGGGCAAAATCTGCCACAACTTCTGTCCTGCTTTCTGTAAAAAATCCACAAACTCATAGCTGGCTTTTCCAAAGGTTCCGATTCCATATTTAGAAGGGATACTGGAAACAGGCATCAAAATACCCATTCTTCTCATAATACACACTCCTTTACAGGGATATTATCTCCGCAAACCTTAAAACAATTACTGAATTAAATAGATAAAATATGCCACATAACCGGCCAGCATAATACCTCCGCCCATTCTGCCCAGGTTTTTGTCCTTAAATACGCAATACCACAGAAATACCATAGCCACCACAGCCACAATACTGTCCACTAAGAAGGCAGGATTATAATAAACAGGCGTAATCAATGCAGTGGTTCCTACTACAAACAGAATATTAAAAATATTGCTACCCACAATATTACCAACCGCTATATCTGCCTTACCCTTAACGGCCGCAGTCACACTGGTCACCAGTTCAGGAAGGGAGGTACCCAGTGCCACGATGGTCAAACCGATAAATCTCTCATCCATACCAAAAATTTTCGCCAGTTTGCTAGCTGCATCTACCGCCAAATCGCTACCCCAGATAATCATTACCGCTCCGACTACAATCATTAATAACAATTTCCAGATAGCATCACTTGCCTCTGCCTTGGCTCCCTCTTCTACGGAATCCACACCATTTTGGGCCATGCGAAGCAGATAAATCAGGTAAACAATCATAAATACCCACAGAAGCACACCCTCTAAACGACTTACGGTATTATCCAACAATCCGCAAACTCCCAGAATCACTGCCACCAGGATGGTAAAAGGTATCTCGTATCTTACAGTACTTTTCTGTACCGCAATAGGACAAATCAGTGCCGTCAGACCTAAAATAATCAAAACATTTAATATATTGGATCCCACCACATTACCGATGGTAATTTCAGCGGCTCCCTTTATGGCAGCTGAAATGCTGACCGCTGCCTCCGGAAGAGAGGTACCCATAGCTACAATCGTCAATCCAATGACCAGCTGGGGAATTCCAAACTTATCAGCAATTTTAGATGCCCCTTCTACAAACCAGTCTGCACCTTTCATCAAAAGCACAAAACCTGCCACCAAAATCAGTAATTGAATTATAACGTCCATCTTTTACTCCTTTGTTTTAGTATATCCATTTGTAATAAAAAACCACCCTACATATGAAAAAAGTACTGAGCAACTCAGTACTTAAAGTGCGGGTGACAGGACTTGAACCTGCACGTCGGGGACACTAGAACCTAAATCTAGCGCGTCTGCCAATTCCGCCACACCCGCAAATGTGCTTCTACACACAGACACGGTCCGCATAAACGAACCGTGTCTTATTATAACCTTGTCCCACAATTCTTGTCAAGGGCAGTAATTCAGAAATCCACTCTCTATTATTTTGGCACTGCAACATACCAATCATGAAACCGGGTTAATTCAAATTCCTGTGCAAATTTATCCTTATCTATAAAGTAAATAATATAAACCTTGTCTTTTTCAATATTTTCATAATCAGTAGTAATATAAAAGGTATCCTCACCATTGGAAAACTGTGCCGGCGCAGGATGCAGGGCATATTCCACACTACTCAAATACTCGCTGGGCAATGTACGGGAAAACAGCAAAATTCGGGGCCATTGTGCACCCTTCTCAACCATAATCTCATCCCCTTGCTCCATAGCATATTCCACAGCCTCTTCCACTCCCTGGTGATAATAGGTGCCTACCAATTCTTTATAGCCGCCATAGTAATCCTTTTGGAACAAAAATAAATTTACCAGATAAATCATAATAAGCAATGCCATAACTACTTGACTGGTATATTTCTTAAATTTCTTTAGCCACTCCACAAACGCCCATACACCATATGTCTCTAAAAGCACCAACGGAATATAAAGGCAATTGACCTGGTGTAAGTATACATATACAATGGCACATACAATTCCCGCGCCAATCAACTGAACAAAAATAAACACTTCGTAGGATAATTCCTTCCTACCAAGCTTTTTGACCATATTTTTGATAAGAACAAAAAAGCCCACAACAATGAACACTCTGCCTATATCATAAAACAATCCATGGGGTAACAGAATATCATGGGGTGCCCCCACATTCTGGTGCCATAAAAGAGTCAATACCCGCCTGATATTTCCCCACATCTGCGGAATAGAAATCGCCAGTTCCTCTGCTCTGTACCCGCCCATAACAGGAATGGTCATAAAGGGCAGCTCTATCTGCTGTCCATTACCAAAGGAATTAATTCCCACAAATAAAAGAAGGGGAAACGCCAAAATTGCCAGCAATAATACGGATAAAACGCTCCATTTGTTTATATTTAATTTGCCAAGATACACACCATAAATAATCTGTAGCAGTAACATAACCGGCACAATGGGCCATATCACTGCATAACTATACAAACCGATTCCGTAGAAAAAAGCCGCCAGTAACAAAAGCTTCTTGTTTTCCAGTCCCAAAACGAAAAAATAAAGACCAAAAATTAAAAACGCCGGTGCCAGATTTGCATCCAGCCCCCATCTACACATCATCACATGCCAAGGACATATGGCAAGTAAAAAAAGTCCCATACAGCCACATTTGCGACCAAACATCTTTTTCAGTAACAGATATACTATCCACAACGTGAAGATGCCCACAATTGCCTGGGGCAATCTGGTAATAAACGGAGTAATATTGGTTTCACCCACCAGCATATAAATCGGAATCAACAACCAACTGTATAAGGCACTATGTCCGTCTCCCCAGTCTGCCAAATAGATGGGGAATATATTACCGGCGGAATCCATGCCCTCCTGCCACAAGGCAAAGGCATTCCACGCTACAAATGTTTCATCCTGATGCATACCCCCCGGAACAGTTCCCAGATATGCCAAACGCAATATGGCTCCCATTCCCAAAAGCAAAAGGGGAAGTAGCTTTTCCAGCCCAATTTTATTTTTCATCTTATCATTTATCTCCGATATTCGTTGCAGGCTTCGATGACTCTACTCACCTCATCCTCTCTCATCTCCGGGAACAGTGGTAAAGTCACACAGTGAGATGCCAAATATTCCGCATTGGGGCAATCTCCCTCCTGATACCCCAGGTGAGCATATGCCTTTTGTAAATGACAGGGAACAGGATAATGCATATTACATTCAATCCCCTTCTCCGCCATATAATGCAGAAAATCTTCGTGGTCAGGTACTGTAATTACAAACAAATGATATACCGGTTTCGTATTCTCCGGATGCACCTGCATGGTAATCATGGAATTGCGAATCTCCCGCAGATATCTTTCACCGATTGTCTGACGCTTCCGGG
>JAFUKS010000089.1 GCA_017473445.1 Lachnospiraceae bacterium | reverse complement strand
TCAATGCCATTGGTATCAGTGGTAAGGATGGCGGACTGTTAAAGGTGGAGAAGAAATACTCTAATGGTCAGGACATCGGTTTTGTAGGAGATGTGACAGAAGTAAATCCTAAGATTCTCTTTGATTTACTGGAGAAGGATTTCTTGCCCATTGTGGCTCCCATCGGATTGGATGACCAGTGTCAGACCTACAATATCAATGCAGATGATGCGGCTTGCGCTATTGCAAAGGCTGTCAGTGCAGAGAAGCTGGCATTCCTGACAGATATTGAGGGGGTATATCGTGATATTAATGATAAGTCCTCCTTTATTTCTCGTATGACTGCATCCCAGGCAGAGGAGTTGATTAACGGAGGCTTAATCGGTGGCGGTATGTTGCCCAAGCTGAATAATTGTACCGATGCCATCAAGAGTGGCGTTAGCAGAGTACATATTCTGGACGGAAGAATTCCTCATAGTTTGCTTTTGGAGATATTTACCAATACCGGTATTGGTACCGTGTTTGTGGCAGATGGGGATGAACTGCACGCAACTATTATGAAATAAGGATGTTTTCAGCGTTAAGAGTCCGTAAGGGAAGGAAAGTGATTTTATGAATATGAAGGGATATATTGAAGAAGCAGAAGCAGCCCTTTTGCATACCTATAACCGTTTCCAACTGGTATGGGATAAAGGAGACGGTGTGTACCTGTATGATTTGGATGGCAAAAAATATCTGGATTTCGCAGCCGGTATTGCAGTATTTGCTTTGGGTTATAATAACAAGGAATATAATGATGCGTTGAAGGCACAGATTGATAAGATATTGCATACCTCCAATCTGTATTACAATGTACCTGCCGTAGAAGCAGCGAAAAAGCTGAAGGCAGTGTCCGGTATGGACAGAGTGTTCTTTACCAATTCCGGAACAGAAGCCAATGAGGGTGCCATTAAGGCAGCCAGAAAGTATGCTTATTTGAAGGATGGTACAACGGATCACGAAATCATTGCCATGAACAATTCCTTCCACGGCCGTACCATGGGTGCCTTGGCAGTGACTGGTACCCCCAAGTACCGTGAGCCCTTTGAGCCTTTGATTGGTAATATACGTTTTGCAGATTTAAATGATTTTGACAGTGTGCTTGCTCAGGTAAATGATAAGACCTGTGCCATCATGCTGGAGCCTGTACAGGGTGAGGGCGGTATGACTCCCGCTACCGAGGACTTCTTAAAGAAGATACGAGCACTTTGTGATGAAAAGGATATTCTGCTTATTTTTGATGAGGTACAGTGCGGAATGGGCCGTACCGGTTATATGTATGCATGGCAGCGGTTTGGGGTAAAACCTGATATTATGACCTCAGCAAAGGCTTTGGGATGTGGTGTGCCGGTGGGTGCCTTCCTCATGACCGAGAAGGTGGCGGAGAAATCGTTGGTGCCCGGGGACCATGGAACCACCTATGGTGGCAATCCTTTTGTAGCAGCGGAAGTGGAAAAAGTTCTTGATTTATTTGAACAGGAACATATAATAGAACATGTGAGAGAAATTGCTCCTTATCTGGAACAGAAGCTGGAAGAACTGGTGGAGAAATACTCTTGCGTGGTAGAGCGCAGAGGTGTGGGTCTGATGCAGGGACTGGTACTGACCTGTCCTGTAGGTGAGGTGACCCAGAAGGCACTTGAGAAGGGACTGGTGGTAATCAGTGCCGGCGGCAATGTGCTTCGTATGGTTCCTCCCCTGGTAATCTCCAAGGAGCATGTGGATGAAATGGTTTCCATTTTGGAGGAAGTTTTTAGCGTATGCGTTTAAGGAAAAGATTTTTTGCAGTAGCAGCCGTGCTTGCCATGACTGCTGCTGTCTTATACGGAAGTACCCGGGAAATAGGTGCGCTGGGGAGCTTGGAGGACCAAATCTCCTGGCTCAGTGAAAAGGAGACTATCTATTGTTGGTATTCCGATGAGAGTATGTCCAATTATATAAACATGGCAGCTGTATCCTTTGGTGAGCAGGAGGGAGTACGTGTAATTCCCATGCTGACAGATGACAGTGCTTACTTAGAGGCAATTAACCATGCTTCCCTGACACCGGAAAGTGTTCCTGATGTATACCTGCTGAGCAATGATTATCTGGAGAAGGCATATCTGGCGGGGCTGGCTTCGGAGATCAGGGATACGGAAAATTTGTGTACCTTGGATAATTTTCCCAAGGCAGCGCTGGATGCAACCAATTATCTTGGCATGCAGGTGGCATATCCCTTGTTTTACGATACCAGTGTATTGATTTATAACGATACTTATATTCAGGAATGGGTGAAGCAGCAGGCGGATAAGGCCATGGGTGGCGGTGATGATACAGGTGATTCTGCCGTGGAGGAGCCCCAGACGCCTACAGAGAGTACCACAGCTACCGGGGACAAGCCCATTGATGCGTCTATTTTGCTTCAGCAAAAGATAAAGGAATATGAACTGCGCAGTATTCCGGTTACCATCGATACGGTATTGGAGATTGCAGACAGCTATGACGCGCCGGATACAGTAGAAGGTATTATGAAATGGGATGTTACGGATATTTTTTATAATTACTGGGCAGTAGGTAATTATATGGTGGTCGGCGGTGATGCAGGTGACGAGAAAAACCGGATTGATATCAACAATGAAAATGTGAAACAATGTCTGGATATCTACAAGCAGCTGAATCAGTTCTTTTCCATTGAGGCTGAAACTGTTTCCTATGAATCTGTGGTACAGGATTTTCTGGATGGAAAGATTGTGTATACCATAGCAACAACGGATATTGTGGAACGGATCCGGAAAGCAAAGGAAGAGGGAGCATTTCCCTATGAATATGGTGCGTCGCCAATGCCGGATGTGTCGGATAAGTTGTCCAGCCGCTCCTTATCTCTTACCAATGCTGTGGTAGTGAACGGTTATTCTACCAAGAAGGACCTGGCAAACCGATTTGCTGCCTATATGGCCGGGGATTTTGCCCATGAGCTTTATGCCAGAAGCGGAAAGCCGGCAGCATACCGTCATGGGGATAAGGACAACGAGATATTGCAAGTATTTATGAAAGAATACGAGGATAGCATATCTTTGCCGAAAATGATGTCCACAGGAAATTTCTGGATGCAGGCGGAAGTGTTGTTTTCCCAGGTATGGGACGGTGGCAATATTGAGAATCTCCTGCAGGGCTTGAACGACCAGATTTCCTGGCAGGTATCCCAATAACAGATAAGAATATAAAAACCAATTATGGGTATTCTACTACTGATAAAACAAGTGGAGGAGACTTATGATTGGTTTTTTGATTGCATTGATTTCCGGTGCCCTTATGAGCATACAGGGAGTTTTTAATACCCAGGTGACCAAGGCATCCAGCATCTGGGGTGCCAGTGCTTTTGTCCAGTTTACTGCATTAATTGTGTGTATGGCAGCGTGGGCGCTTACGGACAGAAGCTCTCTGCTGGCAGTGTTTAAGGTGGAGCCCAAGTACATGTTGCTGGGAGGAGCAATAGGAGCATTCATTACTTATACCGTGATAAAATCCATGGAATTGTTAGGACCTGCTAAAGCAGTGCTTTTGATTGTGGTGGCTCAGTTGGCAGTGGCCTACGCTATTGAGCTGTTTGGGCTGTTTGGAGTGGAAAAGCAACCCTGGCAGTGGCGAAAGGCTTTGGGAATGTTGATTGCGGTGGTAGGTATCATTTTGTTTAAATGGAAGTGATTTTGAAAAGCATCTTGTCTTTTGGAAATAAGTCCATTACAATGATTTCAGAGCATAGAGAGGCAATTCCTCATACATCCGGCCCAGGCCGGTAGTGGAGGAACTATGAATTATAAAAGAATCGTAAAATTATTTCTGTGTGGACTTATACCCATGCTTTTTTGTGCAGGATGTTCCTTGGAGCAGAGGGTTTCTTCAGAGGAGGAAGCTTTGGTTTTTTTTCGGGAAGGACTGCAAGGGGAGGAGACTGCCGGGGCAGAGGAAGTGCCCCATTTGAAGGTCTTTGTTTGTGGTGCGGTGGACCATGGCTGCGTGGTGGAGTTGCCCCAAGGCAGCCGGGTAGAGGATGCTCTGGAGGCAGCAGGGGGCTTTGCGCCCCAGGCCCACCGGGAG
>JAFUKS010000088.1 GCA_017473445.1 Lachnospiraceae bacterium | reverse complement strand
GATGGCGGTCACCAGCACCTGGGACTGCTCCATGGTAGCAATTTCCAGAAGACCGTCCATACCGGCTACAATTTTTACCGGCAGATCCGCTACTCTGTTTCGCAAATCAGCAGCCGCCTCAGGACTGTTTATTCCGGCTATCAGCGGGCGAAACTCCCTTATCTGCTGTTCCAGCATATCTACATTATTTCCCGCCGCCAGTGCTACCACCTGTAGCTGCGGATTATTTCTTACAATTTCAAGAGTCTGGGTACCGATGGAACCGGTAGAACCCAATACTGCTATCTTTTTCATATGCTCCTCCTGGCATTCCAATTAACCCTGTAAAAAAATCAGGCTAAGGAAATATATCATAGAAGATGTCACAATGGTACTATCAAACCGGTCCATAATTCCACCATGACCAGGAATCAATTTCCCGTAATCCTTGATACCATTCTGACGTTTGATAGCTGATGCTGCCAAATCTCCCACCATACTCATCACCGCACCTACAGCACAAATAAATGGCAAAATCCACAGTACATTTTCACTGTTAAAGATGCCCATTTTTAACAATACATAACCATATATGCCGCCAATCAGTGCACTTCCCAGTACGCCACCGATACAGCCTTCCAAAGACTTCTTGGGACTGAGCACCGGGAAAATCTTATGCTTTCCAATCAGCATACCCACCGCATATGCACAGGTATCGCTCCCCCAGGAACTGATTAGAATCAACCATACCATATGAATACCCACATATTCTCGGGTCATATAAACAAAGGAAAGCATCACCGGTGCATACATAAATGCAAATAAGGCAGCTGAAATCTGATGTGCCGTATAATGGGGAAAAGCAAATACATAAGTAAACATCATTGCCATAAAGGCAAATATGATACCAAGAAGCAACGCTTTCTCGCTACCCACACATACCATACAACCATAGTATGCCACAACACTGAACATTCCCATTATTTCTAAAACATTCCATTTCTTATCCGTGGTATTCACCTTTAAAGCTATGGTCAATTCTCTATACGCAATAAGGGATATGAGCAACAATACACCCGCCAGCACAAGGCCTCCGCTCCACATGGCGCCGATTGCTATTACCAGCAATATAATCCCACTGAGTAGTCTGGTCCAAAACACTTATGTTTCCTCCTTCAAGCCGCCGTATCTTCTGTCTCTATGATTATATGCCTCTACGGCTTTTATCAATTCTTCTTTACTGAAATCCGGCCAAGGGACCGGTGTAAAATAAAATTCTGTATAAGCCAGCTGCCACAATAAAAAATTGGAAATCCTCTGTTCATTACAGGTGCGAATAAGCAGATCCGGCTCCGGAATACCTGCTGTATCCAGATGCTCACTGATAATATCCTCTGTAATTGTCCCGGTTTGCAACTCTCCCTGCTCTATCTTCTCAGCAATTTTCTTTACAGCACGGAGGATTTCATCTCTACCGCCATAGTTAATGGCTATTTGAAAATGTAGACCGTCATTGTCCTTTGTGGCCTCTTCCAGCTCTTCAATACGGATACGGATATCCTCATCCAATCTGGATTTCTCTCCCAGCACCCGGACACACATCCTATTTTTTTCAGCAGTCTTTAAACAAGTCTTCATATAGTTACGAAGCAGCTTCATCAGTGCATCCACTTCTTCCTTGGGACGATTCCAGTTCTCTGTAGAAAAAGCATATACCGTCAGGTACTCAATCCCCATCCTGTAAGCCTCTTCACAAATCACTTCCACCGTTTTTGCCCCCTGTACATGACCATAGTTTCGGGGCATTCCTTTTGCTTTGGCCCATCTGCCGTTGCCATCCAGAATAATCGCCACATGACGAGGCATCTTTAATTCATCACCCATAGGTCTACCTTCCTTACATTTAATAGCAGAAAAGAGCGGAAAAAAGAACCTTTCCGCTCTGATAATCTGTTTGTAAGACCGTACTATACAGTCATAATCTCCTTGGACTTTGCTTCCATCAATGCATCGATGTCCTTTACATACTTATCGGTCATCTTCTGCAGCTGTTCTTCCAGACTCTTAACCTCATCCTCGGACACTTCGCCCTTGCCTAATTTTTTCAAGGCATCGTTGCCATCACGTCTGATATTACGTACAGCAACCTTACCTTCCTCTGCTTTTTTCTTTACTTCCTTTACCAGGTCCTTTCTGCGCTCCTCAGTAAGCTCAGGGAATACCAAACGGATTACACTACCGTCATTGGAAGGATTCAATCCCAAATCTGAGGTCAAAATTGCCTTCTCAATCTCACGGATTAAAGACTTCTCCCAGGGAGCAATCTGAATAATACGTGCTTCCGGAACAGTAATATTTCCCACCTGCTGAATGGGAGTGGGGGTACCATAGTAATCCACTCTCAATTTATCCAATACATGGGGATTGGCACGACCTGCACGGATGGTGGCATAATCTGCCTCCAAAAAGTCCAGTGCTTTCTTCATTTTATCATCATATACCTGTAATCTTGCGTCCATATTTCCTCCTATCAGGCCCCACAAAAGCCTTTATACTGTTACTTTGGTGCCCTTGAACTCACCCTTAACAGCATTTACAATACTATTTTCTTCATTTAATCCAAATACCCACATGGGCATCTTATTATCTCTTGCCAGAATGGAAGCAGTCATATCCACCACCTGCAAATTCTGCGCTACTACATCATCAATGGTCAATGTATCATACTTCTTGGCATCCGGGTTCTTGGCGGGATCACTGTCATAAACACCGTCAATGGCCTTGGCAAGCAGAATCACATCTGCATCTACCTCCACCGCTCTCAGTACCACACCGGTATCTGTAGAGAAATAAGGATGTCCGGTCCCCCCTGCAAAAAATACCACCATTCCTTTGGCAAAATATTTATTGGCTCTGTCCTTGGAGAACAGCTTTGTAAAGGAACCACATTCAAAAGGGGTCAGAATACCCGTCAGCATTCCTACGGAACGGAAAATCTCAGAAACATAAATACAGTTCATGATCGTAGCAAGCATACCAATCTGATCTGCCTTGGTACGGTCAATATTCTCGCTGGAACGCCCACGCCAGAAATTGCCGCCACCAATAACGATCCCCACCTGAATACCGTCATCCACCAGGGTCTTTACCTGCAATGCCACCTTACGGACCGTTTCTTCGTCAAAACCGGTCTTTTTCTCTCCTGCAAGGGCCTCGCCGCTGAGTTTTAATAAAATTCTTTTCATTATCTGCGTCCCTTCTTCACTTCAGGCTTATAATCATCAAAGAAAGAGGTAGGGCTTACATCTGCGTAGCACTGAGAGCACATACCCTCAATTACCGCACCGTTGTTAATCTGTACGGACTTGCTACGGATATTACCCATAACGATAGCAGAGGCATCCAAAATAACAGGGCCCTGCACATCGATATCACCCTTTACTGCACCTGCAATCACTGCACTGGTGGCAGAGATATTACCGATTACGACTGTGCTGGCACCAATCTTTACAGGACCGTCACTGACAATTTCACCATTAATCTTTGCACCCTCCGCATAGATTTCTGCAGAACGGGAGTTACCATTGATGTGTCCGGTTACATTCAGCTTACCCAGTGCATCAATGTTACCGTTTACCACACCAATTACGTCAATAGAACCTTCTGCCACCAGGTCACCGGTAATTACCATTCCCTGGGTAATAATAGAGGTCTCATCTGCTGCTACTCTGTTTGTATGACTTTCCATAGGTCTCTCTGCTCCTTTGTTCTCTTCTGCTTTATTCTCTTCTACTACGGACTGAGGTGCTGTCTCAGGCTCCGGTTGTACTTCCGGCACTTCCGCTGCAATCTCTTCCTCTATTTCTATTTCCTGCTCCGGCGATGCCTCTTCCGTTAAAGCTGCCTCATCCAAATCAAGATTCTGAAGCATCTCCTCCAAAGATACCTCCTGCTCCTGCTCAGTGTCCTGCTGAACATTTTCCTCCTCAGGCATCAGTTCGGTCACTGCCTGAGACAGATCTTCTTTTAACTCTGAGAAAAATCCCATTTTCTATACCTCCATTCATTCATTGGTACTTACGTGTATATGTTGAACCGGCTCTGTTTCCTCCGTAATCGGTAATAATACCGTATCCGGCATCGCCAAAATGTTCTCGATAATCTCGGGAAGAGCCTCCACTGTAGTAGGCTTATCCTGGGCATCATGTAATAAAATAACAGATACTTTCTTTTTTTCAATTCCGGTGATACTGTTACGCACAATGGTATCCGTATCCTGCAGGGTCGGAGAAGCATCCTTGCCCGAAACATTCCAATCGAAATATTCTATCCCCCTGCTATGCAGATAGGCACCCAGTTCCCGCATACTCATATCACTGACTTTATTGGAACTGCCACCCGGAAACCGATAGATTTTGCAATCTACCCCGGTAACCTCCAATATGTGCTTCCGAATCTTATCCAAATCTGCGGCAAAATTCTCCACCGATTTATAAATATCACTGTAAACATGACTGTAGGAATGCATTCCCAAGGAATGCCCTTCCTCCACAATCCGCTTCATCATTGCTTCATTGTCCGCCCCTTCTTTGCCGACCACAAAAAATGTAGCTTTGACCTCATAAGCTGCCAATATATCCAGAATATCCTCCGTATAGGCACTGGGGCCATCATCAAATGTCAAATATACCTTATGAGCAGGCTCCTGCATGGAAGCGGACGTCTCATTCTCCGCCTCCTGCTGCAAAACCACAGGCACCATCTCCTCCCCGGTCCGGTCGCTACCCTCTGCCCGGAAAATCTGCAATTGAGAGATTGCCTGCTGCAATTGCTGCTCTATCAGCCCGTTTTGCTTGGATAATTCTTCCACACTACCGGACAATGCATGAAAGCGGATGCTGAGAACAATGCATAATATCCACGGCACCAGAATCGCCGTGAGCACTGTTATAATAATATAGTGCTTTAACCGCTGTACCCTTTTCTTTCGAGCCTCGGCCTGATTCTTTTCATCCGACATAGTTTTCTACCATTCTATCATGAAATTCCATACATACTAGAGTATATCATATTCATGTTTTTTGGGAAAGACTTAAAATAAAAAATAATCGGACCTTATTCGTCCGATTATTCTTGTTTCTTTCATTTTCTCTTTTGTGAAGAACCAGTTGCGTTTACGCCATTGTCCAAAGACCAGAACAGCTCATGATTAAAAAAATCTGTCAAGGAAATGTGCAACCCCTTACACATCATAGCAATGGTTTTCACTCCGGTATTTCTGCTGCCACCATAAATAATATTCTTTACAGTGGACGCCGGAAGGCCGGATTTGCCTGCCAATTGATTTACCGTCAATCCCTGCTCCTGACAGAGATTTTCAATGCGGACAATGATTGCTCTCTGAATCCTCATCAAAATTCCCCTCCTTATTATATTTTACGTATTAATAATACACTTTTTTACAAAAAAAATAAGTCTTTATAAAAACTTTTTGCAAAATAGGTAGAAATTCCTATTCCTTATCGTTAAAACTTGCAGGATTTTTGCAGTTGTACTATAATGAAATCGTTTTTAGATTGTAATATAGAAAGGACTACCCTTTATGAGTTTTGAATTTGTAAAACAATTACCCACTCCTGAGGAGATTTGCAAGGAATATCCCCTCTCTGCCGAGCTGACCGCACGGAAGGCACAGCGTGATGCTGAAATTCGTGATGTCTTCACCGGCAAGAGCAATAAATTTATTGCCGTAATCGGTCCCTGTTCCGCAGATAACGAAGATTCTGTTTGTGATTACGTGAACCGTCTGGCAAAAGTCAATGAACAGGTAAAGGACAAGCTGATTCTGATTCCCAGAATTTATACCAATAAACCCCGTACTACCGGTGCCGGCTACAAGGGCATTGTACACCAGCCCGACCCGGAAAAGAAACCCGACTTTCTGGCCGGCCTGATTGCCATGAGAAAAATGCACTTACGTGCCATCGCAGAAACCGGTCTTACAGCAGCAGATGAAATGCTTTACCCTGAGAACTGGATGTATGTATCTGATATTTTATCCTATGTGGCCATTGGTGCACGTAGTGTGGAGGACCAACAGCATCGTCTTACGGTCAGTGGTTTTGATGTACCCTCCGGTATGAAAAATCCCACCAGCGGTGACTTCTCCGTAATGATGAATTCCGTATATGCCGCACAGCATTCCCACTCCTTCATTTACAGAGGCTGGGAAGTAAAGACCAGCGGAAATCCTTTGGCTCATACAGTACTGCGCGGTGCTACCAATAAACACGGCAACAATATTCCCAATTATCACTATGAGGATTTAAACCGTCTGATGGAAATGTATCAGGCTATGGATTTGGTAAATCCTGCCTGCGTCATTGATGCCAACCACTCCAATTCCAACAAGCAGTTTGCACAGCAGATTCGTATTACCAAGGAAGTATTACATAGCCGTAAGCTGAATCCCGACATTCACAATTTGGTAAAGGGTATGATGATTGAAAGCTATATCGAAGAGGGTTGCCAGAAGGTAGGCGGCGGTGTCTACGGCAAGTCCATTACGGACCCTTGCTTAGGCTGGAAAGACACAGAAGAATTATTATATTATATTGCAGAGCATTGTTAATCCAAAAGCTACGTACTGACACTTGCAGCACGTAGCTTTTCTAATTACAAACCATTTTTCGCTGCGTAGGCTAAAATGCCACACACAGTTTTTCCATCCTGTATCTTGGAAGTTAAAATCATTTCCTTTAGCTCTTCCAGGGTATATGCCTCCACATCAATATATTCTCCCTCATCCAGATGCTGCTTTCCGGGTTTTAAATCCGTTGCCACATACATTTCGATACGTTCATTGGTAAACGCCACCGTGGTCTGGAGCGTATGGAGATGCTCCAGTTTACCGGCACAGTAACCGGTTTCTTCCGATAATTCCCTCAATGCAGCACTCTCCGGAGCCTCACCGGGAGAATCCAACGCCCCGGCGGGGATTTCCAAAGTCTCCCGTTCCAATGCATTTCTGTATTGACGCACCATTAACAGCTTACCGTCTTCCCGGACTGCCACCACGGCCACTGCGCCGTTATGCTTTATAAAATCCCAGACAGCGGTTTTCCCATCGGGCATCTCCATGGTATCATGATAATACTCTATGATAGAACCCTTCGCTACAAGTTCTCTTTTTACTCTCTTTACCTGTTCCATTTATTCCATCCTTTTATCTGTTATCACCTATAGCAATCCCCTCAGCATCTGCAAAACACTGAGGGGATTATATTTCATCTGGTACTGCACTTTTGTCAATCCTACTGCTCCAGTAACTTCTCCACACTTACCAGCTTCACACAAAGCACAAACAAATCAGTTGCCTGCTCCATCTCTGCAGGGCTGGGGAAGGAAGGTGCAATACGGATATTGCTGTCCTTAGGGTCGTTGCCATAGGGGAAGGTAGCACCGGCACCGGTAAGCACCATGCCCGCTTCCTTACACTTTGCCACAATGGCCTTGGCACAGCCATCCATTGCCTCAAAGGAGATAAAATAGCCACCCTTAGGCTCAGTCCAGCTACCAATACCCAGACCGGACAATTCCTTTGCCAAAACCTTCTGTACCGCCTGGAACTTGGGACGCATCATATCGGCATGCTTCTTCATATGAGCCAAAATACCGTTTATATCTTTATAATACAACACATGGCGAAGCTGGTTTACCTTATCATAACCAATGGTCTGGATGGTCATGGACTTCTTCATATCATCCAGATTGGCCTTGGACGCAGCTACAGCCGCAATACCGCCACCTGCAAAGCTTACCTTGGAAGTGGACGCAAATTCATATACCAAATCGGGATTACCTACCTTTTCGCACTCTGCAAAAATCTCCAACAATTCATCCCTGTCATCTTCATATAAATCATGAATCGCATAAGCATTATCCCAGAAAATACGAAAATCCTTTGCAGCAGGCTTGAGAGCTGCGAAGCGCTTCACCGTATCATCACTATAGGTATATCCCTGAGGATTGGAATACTTGGGCACACACCAAATGCCCTTAATACTGTCATCCTCCGCTACCAGCTT
>JAFUKS010000087.1 GCA_017473445.1 Lachnospiraceae bacterium | reverse complement strand
ATTATCTGTTGGATATTGTTATGGCTACCCATGACTCCAACCCTTATATCAAAGAAGGTGCCAGCCCCAGAGCAGCCCAGGCACTGATTCGTGGTGCAAGAGCAAAGGCATTTCTGGACGGACGCTTTAACGTATCTTTTAAGGATGTAGAGGAGATGGCTTATCCGGTGCTTCGTCATCGTATTATTCCAAGCTTTGATGCCATTAGTGAGGGTATTTCAGAGGATGCTATTATTGCTAAGATTCTGGCAACAAAGAAGGTGTAGAATGTGCAGTCTGCGAAGGGTGTAAAGTGACCGCCGCAGGAGCAGGGAAGTAGAGGCAAACAATGAAGCTGGATGCAGCATTTTTTGATACATTGTCCCGATTTCGAATACGTATGGGGCATAAGTCCTCCATGAATATGACAGGTAACCGCAAGTCAGTGCAAAAAGGATCTTCTACGGAATTTTCAGATTTTCGGGAGTATATGCCGGGAGATGATATTAGGCGCATTGACTGGAATGCGTACGGACGTCTGGACAGACTTTATGTGAAGGAATATATGGAGGAAAAGGAGGCAGTCGTATCGGTACTGATTGATACCAGTGCTTCCATGGATTTTGGTACAAAGAAAAAGAGTGAGCTGGCGTGCAAGCTGGCGGCAGCCTTTGGCTATCTGGGACTCAATAATATGGACCGAGTAGTGGTTTATGATTTGCAGAGAATGCAGTCACCTTTTCAGGTGACCGGTGGCAAAAAAGGATTTCTGCGAATTGTAGATTGGTTGGAGCAGTGTGAATTTCAGGGGACTGTAGATATTTTGGAAGCGATTAAGAAGCTGCCTATGAAAGGTCCGGGCGTAACGATTTTACTCAGTGATTTTCTGCAGGAATCCTTTCTGGACAGGGATGGGGATGCTGTAGAGAAATTGCTACGTTTTTTGGAGTATCGCAGGCAGCGGCCGGTACTTTTGCATGTACTTGCAGGAGAGGAGCTTACGGTAGAAGCTGTAGGCACCCGTAACCTGATTGATATGGAAGATAAAAGTGCCTTACGTCTGACCTTGGATGCCGCCAGTATCCGGGTGTATGAAAAGGCACTTCAGGAGTTTACTACCCACATCAGGCGTACCTGTGCAAGGCATGGTGCTTTTTATGCAATTTGCAGTACCGAAAGAGATTTTCAACAATTAGTTTTTCAGGATTTAAGGGAGTTATATGATATTTGAGAGCATGTGGCCGCTTTTGTTTCTGGCGGCAGTACCGATTATCATAATTTTATATTTGTTAAAGCCAAAGGGCGTGGATATGCTGATTTCTTCCAATTTGCTTTGGAAGAAGCTTTTAAAGAATGAGCAGTCCAAAACCTTCTTTGAGAAGTTTGTGCACAATATTCTTATGTATTTGCAGATATTGATTATTGTGCTTTTAGTGATTTCCCTGATGGCCCCCTTTATCAGTGCCCGGAGCAAAGGTGGCGGCAGAAAGCTCCTTCTTTTTGACACCAGCGGAAGTATGCAGCATGTGGGGGAGAATGATAAGAGTCGTTTAGAAGAAGCAGTGGAGCAGGCCTGTGAGTATATCCGTTCCGCAGAGAATACCAGCTTTTCCGTGGTGACAGCGGATGCTGCGGGTGTGGAGCTTTTGGCGGTAGACAGTACGGATAAGACCGGTTTAATTCAGTTGCTACAAAGTATGGAATGTAGTGACAGTGCCGGAGGTTTGTCAAATGCTCAGGGAATTTTGGATTCTTTAGCAGGAGATATGCAGGAAACCGGAGCGGACCTGCTTGTCTTTACCGATGGAGCAGGAGCGGCAGAGTTTGAGAACCTGCATAGTAGCGGTAATAAAGAACTGCATGTTATGGGACAGGCCGTTTCTAATGTGGCAAATGAATATACCGTATTTTCCTTAAGGGAAGACGGTACCTACGATGTGATGGTCAGTCTGCGAAATTACAGTGCAGGGGAAGCTTCTTTAGATGTGGGGCTGTATGATGAGTCAGAGGAGATGATT
>JAFUKS010000086.1 GCA_017473445.1 Lachnospiraceae bacterium | reverse complement strand
GGAAAGTCCCGCCCTCGACCCGGAGGGTGCTTTTTATTTGCTTGATATTACCACTGAATATGATTTTGAAAAACCACTTTCTGATTGCCCTTTTGGATGCTTCCTATTTCATAACAGTCATAGTATTTCTTCACAATTCCTATTACCTGCTCCTTACAGCCCGGAGCTACCACAATATTCAGTCCCACACCGCAGTTAAAGGTGGATAGCATCTCTTCCTCCTCAATATTTCCCATATTTTTAATATAGGTAAAAAGGGGCAATGGCTTTATTAGAGACAAATCAATCTCCGCACTAAGCCCTGACGGAATAATTCTACACAAATTTCCCTCGATGCCGCCTCCGGTGATATGTGCCATTCCATGCATCCCTGTCTGCCCAAATAGGCCTTTAATCGCTCTATAATAGGGTGTGTGGGGCTTCATAATCTGCTCAATAAAAGTCTCTCCCTCCACTTTATCCAGCTTCATTTGGGGCATCTTGTCCATCAGCAGTCGCACCAAAGAATATCCATTGGTATGTAAGCCGTTGGAAGCGATAGCCAACACCACATCCCCTTCCTCTATTTGAGAGCCATCAATGATAGTTTCCTTGGACACAATTCCGGCTACACTGGAGGTCAGGATATACACACCCTTATCCACCACCTGGGGCTGAATGGAAGTCTCTCCTCCTACCAGCACACATTCATTTTCCTTGCAGGCATCCGCAATCCCTTTTACAAAGGATTTGATGGTATCCTTTTCCGCACTGCCGCAGACAATGGTATCCAGCACCGCCAGGGGCTTGGCTCCCATTACTGCAATATCATTCACCAGATGATTGATCATATCATGGCAAATAGACTCACTATAGCCGTATTCCATGGCCAGCTTCTGTTTGGAGCCGGGCTCCTCGGATTTGAGCACCAATACCGGTGATGTAATATTCGGAAAATCAATATCGTATAAAGACGCGAAAGGCCCCAGACCATTTAACACTCTTGCATCTTCGGTTTTCAGGTAGCCTGCCATTTCCTTTTTCATGGCATCCGTATAGGAGATATCCACACCGGCCTTACTATAAGAGAAATTTTCTCCACTATTTCTTCTGCCGGAGAGGATTTCATCCACGGAAACCTCCAAAAGCTGTGCCAGTTCCACCAACATCTCTACATTGGGAAGTGTTCCGTTTTCCCATTTGGAGACTGCCTGAAAAGACACCTGCAGCCGCTCAGCCACTTCTGCCTGAGTCATGCCCAGTTCCTTTCTTCTATTACTGATAAAAGTCGCAATCTTCTGATTATCCAACATGTGACGCCCTCCTCCTCTTGCCCTTATTGTAACAGTACTCTTAAGCATATCACAATAACTAAATCTTAGAGCTTTTCTGCTTTTCTCAACTACCGATTGAGAAAAAAGCAAAAACGACTCTATTGTTTTTCCTATTTTACTACCCTATAATACATTTAACCGGTTAGCGCTGATTCGGAAATACGAATACGGAGGATTACCAAATGAATACTATGGGAAATACCATCAAATGCTTACGGAAGGCCATGGGTGTCACCCAGGACGAAATGGCTCAAAGCCTGGGCATCACCTACCAGGCAGTATCCAAGTGGGAAAATGATTCTACCCAGCCGGATATCCAACTGCTCCCGGCCATTGCCACCTACTTCGGTGTCACCATCGACGAGCTCTTCGGTTACAAGCTGAATGTAATGACCAATAAGGAGCGGCTCATCGACTTCATGTCCAAGAACCAGATTCTGTGCAAGGGCGACTTTGTCCTTAAAAATGGTGGCAAATCCAACTACTACATAGATGCGGAACGTTTCTCCACCAATGCTCAAATCAGCAAAATCGGCGAGGTATTTGCGGACTGCATCCGGGAAAATAATCTGGAATTTGACTCCATCGTGGGACTGGCTTACGGCGGTATCGGGTTCTCCGCTGCAACTGCAATCTCCCTCTACAATAAATACGGCGTAACCACTCAGTTTTGCTACAACCGAAAAGTGCCCGACAGCAAAGGCAGGATGATTTGCGGCCATACCCTGCAGGACGGGGAACGTATCATTCTGGTGGATGATGTGCTTACCACCGGAAAAGGATTGGATAAACAAATTACGAAACTACAAAAACAAGCCCAAATCCAAGTGGCCGCCATCATCGTCATCATAGACCGCAGCAACCCCACAGACAAACTCTCCAGTGCGCATATGCTGGCCGAAAAATACGGAACAAAGATATACTCCTTGATTACAGAGGAAGATATCATGGCCGCACGGGAGAAGGGGATTATTACACTATAAAGTTAGGTAAATTCGAGTAAATAAGAAAGAAGCTTTTACAAAATAGATGATTTATCTACTAAGTAAAAGCTTCTAAATTATTTTAGTGCAATGCAGTCGACGCATCTTGTACATTACCCTGTACAAAATCCGAATATCCTTTGTCTAATTTCGCATGTAACTCTTCTTTCGTCATAGCATCCGCATTCACGGACGAGGCAGTCTTAGGAAGCACTACCGCAAAAGGGATACCTCCAACCAATGAAATCTGTTTTAAATAAATATCTATTGCTGTGGACATTGGAATCCCCAACTGTGCCAACACGCTTTCAGCATTTTCCTTGACACTTGGATTTACTCTCAAATTTAGTGTAGCAGTTTTTTCCATTCACATCACCTCTCCATACACATTGTAACGCAAATGTCGTTGATTTGCAATTACATTTTTATACTATATATTTTTAGCATAAAAAGAAAAATTATCAACTATCATAATATCCGTCACCTTTCTTAATTAATTGACCCCGAACGGACAAACTGCATTTGTATCAAACAATTATTTTAGCACTGAAAAGGTTGAGGTTCAGCAGTCTACTGGCGGTGATGGAAATAGTTGGGCAACACAGTTCGGCGTTACGCTTCCATTTACAGCAACATTGCAAGTTGCAACCGAAGGCATAACCCATCATCTTTTGTGCAAAGCGTTGTTTGTATCTCTTTTATCAACCCTCATATTTACGGCATAATTCAATAATATTAACATATTCTGCAATATCACCTTCTAGTACATTCATCTTATTCAAATATCTTTCAGCCAAATAAGTGTTGAACTGATTAATAAGGAAATAAGTTCTTGCCACATCATACAAAGCAGGACCATAGCAGACATTCATAAAGTCGATAACGATAGGTGTTCCATCTTCCTTTATTAGTATATTATTAGGATGAAAATCTCCGTGTAATATACAATCATCATCTGGTAAAACATTTATTTTATCAAGTATTATCTGATCATTCCCTGTTCTACTTTTTACCATTGCTGTTAAGTACTCTTTATATGATAATACATTCTTTGAATGATGACTAATGACATCAAAATGTAAATTAACAAACATATCTAAATATTCTTCAATATTTTCCGCATTCGCATTCATAAGATTTAATAAAGTCTCCCCGTCAATCTTCTCATAAATAATGCCATTACGGTTTTCTATCGTAACTATTTGAAACGGCTCAGGAATTCTAATTTTACGATTATGCATTTCTTTGGCATTTTGAAATTCCAATTCTACATACTCACGAGGATATCCTTCATAAAAAAGTTTGCATATTTTTCCGTCTACATATTCAAAAACTTCTGCTGTATTACCTTTACCTAATAATTTCAATATGTATCTCTCCATTAAATATTAATAAAACAATTGTATCAAATATCTTCACTTTTACAATCTTATTTATCGACTTCGCTCCTGCTGAAACATCACTTCGTAAGCCCTTTCTCTGTTCTTTCGTTCCAATTCTGCCACCGCTTGCCACAAAAAGCACAAGTCCTCTTTGTGAACTTATGCTTTTATTCTATCCATTTATTAACATTACTGTTTTGATTCTTTCATATATTCCTCAATAACCGCTACAAGCTCTGCTGCACTTTTGTACTGTTCTTCTGCATCTTGCCTCGAAACAATAAAGAAATCGTCATAATCAGAGCTGTTTCTGATTTGGAATGCTTGTTGCAAATACTTTGAGTACTTCTTATCAAAAATCCCAGTCTTGATAAATTCTTTTTGGAAGTAAGCAATTACTCCGGCATGTTTAGAAAAATCAATCTGTCTGGTAGCAAGAACCGCTCTTATTGCGGAAAATATAGCATAATAGGACCTACCGACAGAGTCTTTATATTGTCCTGCGGCTAATAATAATTTAGCGGAACGTAGCTTTTCATTGGCAGAAGCTAACCGATAGCTTATCAGATTATCCAATCTTACGCCCCTCCTCTGCTATATTACGGTAATACGGAAGTGACTGCTTATACTCTGTGAACTCATCATAGGGAATCACTGTAGGTGAAACCACTATATCATTTTCCAACCCAATTTCAGCTGAATCATCCCATACAGTTTTCAATTTTTCCTGTAGTTCGCTACGGGAACCATGTACTACTGCCACAATATCAATATCCGAATTATTATCATAATCACCACGAGCATAGGACCCATAAAGCATAATTTCCACAATATCACTGCCATATACTGCACGATAACTTTGTACTACGGCCTTTATGATTGATTTCAGTTGAGACTCGCTACACATCCATATCACCTCCTTTTACCATCATTATATGCAACCCCAAAGGGTAATGCAATGGATATTTAGACGCCTTTACACCTTAAACCGATAGCCCACACCCCAAATAGTCTCGATATACTGGGGCTTTGCAGTATCTGCTTCAATCTTTTCACGGATCTTTTTGATATGCACGGTCACGGTAGCAATGTCTCCAATGGAATCCATATCCCAGATTTCCCTAAACAGCTCATCCTTGGTGTATACGTGATTAGGGTTCTCAGCCAGGAAGGTAAGCAGGTCAAATTCCTTGGTAGTAAAAGCCTTTTCCTCACCATCCACATAAACCCGGCGGGCAGTCTTGTCGATACGGATACCCCGAATCTCCACAATATCATTCTGGGGCTTCTGGTTGGTGCCTACCAATCTTTCATAGCGGGCCATATGAGCCTTCACACGGGCTACCAGCTCGCTGGGACTGAAAGGCTTGGTCATATAGTCGTCTGCACCCAGGCCCAAGCCCCGGATCTTATCAATATCATCCTTTTTAGCAGATACCATCAGGATAGGAATGTTCTTCTCCTGACGAATCTTCTTGCATACCTCGAAGCCGTCCATGCCGGGCAGCATTAAATCCAGAATAATCAGGTCAAAATCCTCGGTCAGTGCCTTTTCCAGACCCTTATCACCGGTATTGCAAATCTCTACTTGGAAATCACTAAGCTCCAGATAATCCTTCTCTAAATCCGCAATGGCTACTTCATCTTCAATAATCAAAATCTTACTCATCTTTTACCTCCATATCTATTCCCGGTCCGGCTGTAATTCCACATATTTACGCAACACAAAATGCATGCAGGTGCCTTCCCCTTCTTTGCCGGTGGCCCAAATATAGCCACCATGATCCTCAATTATCTTCTTTACAATGGACAATCCGATACCACTGCCACCCTGGGCGGAATTACGGGAGGTATCGGTACGGTAGAACCGTTCAAACACTCTCTGCAAATCCTTCTGGGCAATCCCCTTTCCATTGTCCTCTATTTCCACCCGGATGGAATCGATATCATCCAAAATACGGATATCAATAACTCCCCGGGGCTTATCCATATATTTCACACTGTTACTGATAATATTATTGATAACCTTTTTCATCTGCTCCGGATCTGCAATTACCATGGTGTCAGCTGCCACCAGATTGGAATAATTAAGCTGTATATTCTTGGACTCCAGCTCCACACCCACTTCTTCCACACAGTCACCAAAATAATCTGCCACATTAATACGATGATAATTATACGCAATACGGTTATTATCAATACTGGAATAGGTGGTCAATTCATTAATCAGCTTATCCATATCATTGGCCTTGTTGTAGATGGTCTTAATATACTTATCCATCTTTTCCGGCGTATCCGCCACTCCATCCATGATACCCTCCACATACCCCTTAATGGCTGTGATGGGGGTTTTCAAATCATGAGATATATTACTGATTAGCTCCTTATTTTGCTGCTCATTCTGCTGCTTCTCCATCATGGATTCCTTCAGCCGAAGTCGCATATCCTCATAATTCTGGTACAAATCACCGATTTCACCTTTAGAATCCGTCTGCAATGTATAATCGTAATTTCCCTCTTTGATTTTTTTCATCGCCATATTCAGCTGATCAATAGGAGAAATCATACTCTTGCGCAGCCATTGGGTCAGTACCACACCGGTAAATACCAAAATCAACACAATGGCAATAAACATATCCACCAAAAGGGTCCTGGATATCAGCTTATTACTCTTGGAAACTACAAAAACACTTCCTAAAGCACCATCCCGGAATTCAAAATCTATCTGCTTTACAAATTTCTCAAGCTCATCATAATAAATCCCTGTCTCTCCGGTGGTATCCGCCCTGCCGTATTCCGGAAGCTTGGAAAAAATCCTGTTGGCCGCTGTAGGATTCCCCGTATAGTACAAATCCTGTCCTTTTCTTACTATAATATAAGTAGACGAACGGACCATTTCCGAACTGATTTTGTCTAAATAAATTTTATCTTCAAATACCCCCGGGTCCTTTTCTGCCTGCTCCGCCAACTCAAAATACGCGCTGTCCGTATCCTCCAGCATAGCCTGCACATTCTCAGACATAGTGGCATAATCCAGACTGCTAAGGGGCGTCCCCTGCTGCACATGGGTAAGCAACATGCCTATCACCAAAAATGCAATTGCCGTCAATATCAGCGGTAACAGAATAATACTCAGGAAAGTAACCTGTAGTCGGGTCTTAAATTTCATAGGAATATCCCTCCACATTTACAATCTATCTGAATTATAGCATAACCCACAAATAAGTGTGTTAAAACAAACAAAGATTATCATAAAAAAAATATAAAAAAATTTTTTAACTTTTTTCCAAAAACCACTTTACAAAAAAGAAATATTGTGTATAATGAAATTAGTAATCATTACTGTTATTGATAAATGAAAGGAGGAGCTGATATTCTAAAGCATAGTAAACAGCGGGATATGATTAAAGCGTTTCTCATGACCCGCAAGGATCATCCTACAGCAGATACGGTTTATATGAATGTACGACAGCTAAATCCCAATATTAGCCTGGGTACCGTTTATCGGAATCTGACCCTGCTGGCCGATATCGGAGAGATTCAAAGATTACGCTTGGGCGACGGAGTGGATCACTTTGATGCAGATATCTCCCCCCATTATCATTTTATCTGTTCCAAGTGTGGCAGCGTCATTGACTTGGAGATGGAGGAGCTGACAGGTATTATTGACAACGCTGCAGCCCGTTTCAAGGGCCATATTGATGGTCATATGACCTATTTCTACGGCACATGCGTAGATTGTATAGAGGAATAAATTATTTAACATGAAAAGGAGATTGAATTATGAAGTATGTATGTCAAGTATGTGGTTATGTTCACGAAGGTCCTGAGGCACCTGAGAAGTGTCCCGTTTGCGGTGTTCCTGCAGAGAAGTTCAGCGTACAGTCCGGCGAAAAGACCTGGGCAGCTGAGCATGTTGTAGGTGTAGCACAGGGTGTAAGAGAGGATATCATCATGGATCTGAGAGCAAACTTCGAGGGCGAGTGCTCTGAAGTAGGTATGTATCTGGCAATGGCTAGAGTGGCTCACAGAGAGGGCTATCCTGAAATCGGTCTGTACTGGGAGAAGGCTGCTTATGAAGAAGCAGAGCATGCAGCTAAGTTTGCAGAGCTTCTGGGCGAGGTAGTAACCTCCTCCACCAAGAAGAATCTGGAGATGAGAGTAGACGCTGAGAACGGTGCTACCGCAGGTAAGTTCGACCTGGCTAAGAGAGCTAAGGAACTGGGCCTGGATGCAATCCATGACACCGTTCACGAGATGGCTAGAGACGAGGCAAGACACGGCAAGGCATTTGAAGGTCTGCTGAAGCGCTACTTCGGCTAGAATGTAAATTCCGTGTAGGTCCAAGAGAAAACAATACGCACGGGAGAAAGCTTGTTTTCTCCCGTGTGTTATTTTTTCTCTTGATACAATCCGGTTTTAAACCGGATTGCAGAAACCGCAGGTTTCTGAGACCTACGTCACACCTTTCCCGGCTTTTGCCGACCTCCTCCACGAGGAAGCAGCAGCCCTGCTGCGGATTCCGAGTGGCCCAAACTCAATATGAAAGGAGTCCCCGCTATGGATACCAAATCCTTACATAAACTCACCTACGGTTTATTCCTATTAACCGCTCAGGAAAACAACCAAGACAACGGCTGTATCATCAATACCGCCATCCAAATTGCAAATAATCCTACCCGCATCTCCATCGCAGTGATTAAAAACAATCATACCCATGACATGATTCTGCATACGGGTATTTTTAATGTGTCCTCCATCACCACCGAAGCTGATTTTGCACTCTTTAAGCATTTTGGCATGCAGTCCGGCAGGGATGTGGACAAATTTGCGGATTTTGCAGACGTAGCACGCAGCGAAAACGGTCTTTATTATCTGACCAAGGCGGCCAATATGTACTTATCTGCAAAAGTAACGGAGCATTTTGACCTGGGAAGCCATACTCTGTTTATCGGAGAACTGACAGACGGTCAAGTATTATCCGACATACCTTCCAGTACTTATGATTATTACCAAAATACCATTAAACCCAAACCGGTAGTAAACACAACTAATAAGCGTACCTGGACCTGTTCCATCTGCGGTTATGTGTATGAAGGGGATGAAGTACCCGAGGATTTCCTCTGCCCTCTGTGCAATCATGGTAAGGAGGATTTTGTTCTGACCGGAGGTACTAAAGCTACTTCCTCACAAGCAACCCTTTCGGCAGCTATTTCTACTGCCTCCGCAGATACCGCGCAAACATCCGAGGGTTCCACCGGTAAATATGTATGCACTGTTTGCGGCTATGTACATGAAGGAGACTCTGCTCCTGAGAAATGTCCCGTTTGCGGTGTCCCGGCGGAGAAATTCACACTCCAGTCAGGGGAACGTACCTGGGCCGCTGAGCATGTAGTAGGCGTGGCACAGGGCGTAAGAGAAGATATTATCAAGGATTTGCGGGCAAACTTCGAGGCAGAATGCCATGAAGTAGGCATGTATCTGGCCATGGCCAGAGTTGCTCACAGAGAAGGTTATCCTGAAATCGGTCTGTACTGGGAGAAAGCTGCTTATGAAGAGGCAGAGCATGCAGCTAAGTTTGCAGAGCTTCTTGGCGAGGTAGTAACCTCCTCCACCAAGAAGAATCTGGAGATGAGAGTAGATGCTGAGAACGGTGCTACCGCAGGTAAGTTCGACCTGGCGAAAAGAGCTAAGGAACTGGGCCTGGATGCAATCCATGATACAGTGCACGAGATGGCCAGAGACGAAGCCAGACATGGCAAGGCATTTGAGGGTCTGTTGAAACGACACTTTGGTTAAGCTACAAGCCATGCGATAAAAGAAAAGTTACACCCTGGGGGAGCTTGCTCACCAAAGGGTGTGACTTTTTCTTTTATCATACGGCGACAGCCGTCCAGCTCACAAACGCTGTGCGTGCCACAGCGTTTGTGAGCTGGGCATGGCTTGCTGCCGGCTGGGGCATGGCTTGCTGCCGGCTGGGCATGGCTTGCTGCCGGCTGGGCATGGCTTGCTGCCGGCTGGGCATGGCTT
>JAFUKS010000085.1 GCA_017473445.1 Lachnospiraceae bacterium | reverse complement strand
TATTAGTCACATCTATGACAAGGTGTTCAAGAAAATTCTGACCCTTTCCTCCAAGGCTGTGGTGAATATGATTAACGGTCTCTTTGACACCGATTATCCTACGGACAGCATCATCACCTACCATTGGACCGAATTTCAGGATAACGAACTACGACGCACCTTGGCTGACACCATTCTAACACTAAATGATAAAGATAGCTACCATATCGGAGCCCAAGATTATTTATCTCTACGCCCCCGGTCACATCCCGGATACCTATTCCTTATCTCTGGATTTCGGTTCTCAAGGAACCTTCCAATACCAGATATCCGCCTTCAAATTTTTGGAATCCTCCGTGGAGGAGCTAAATCGCAAAAAACTCATTATCCTAATTCCCTTTCAATTACTAAAGCTGCGCAAGCTCTTAGAACGGGACCGCTCTCCTGACAATCTCCAGGCATTGAAAAACCTAATCAATAATGATATACTTTCCAGTATAGAAACCAATCTATCGCTTCAAAACATTAGTATGGATGATGCCCGTAAGCTGCGACGACTAACCAAACAGCTCTACGACCACATCTATTCCCATTATTCGGAAATGGAGGAGTTAAACGAAATGACGGACGAATCTCTGATGCTGGATATTGATATTATTGAGAAGGAACATGAGAAGAAGATTGCAGAAATAGTAAAAGAAAAAGATTTTGCTTTAGCAGAAAAGGAAGCCGAAATCCAAGCACTGAAGGAGCAAATCAGACAGTTGCAACAGAAACAATAGGGAAAAGATTAGAACCTGACGGACAAGAGCCCGGTACAGAACAGTCTGCACCGGGCACTTTTATAGTTTTATGAACACATCCGGCAATCGGATTTGCGTCTATTTTATTAAATAATCCGGACAATATTCTCCGACACCCTGGGATACTTCTTTAAAATCTCTGCATCATGGAAAGGCAAAGGTATCAGCCCTCTTTCCCGGGTATCTGCAATAAAGGCTTCATTTTTATCCCCGTCATGACTGATTCCAATGGGGATATTCTGATATACATTGTCACAGGTGTAGCACTCATCTCCGGTAATTACATATTTCTTTCCTGCTTCTTCAAAATAAACCACACAGGAGTCGGGAGTATGGCCACCCATGAGCTGCAAAGTGAATTTATCCGCTATCACAACTTCCTGCTCCATCAAATGCAACTGTCGCCCTTCCAGGCTCTCCTTCACATGCTCTGCACCTTCCCGAAGAATCAGGTCATAAGTAGCCTTGGACATGGTCACCGGCACACCAGGATACAAATCCAGATTGTTCACATGATCCCAATGGCTGTGGGTCAAAATAATTTGGCTAATAATCGGCATTCCGCCAAAGACTTCCGCCAATTCAGACTCTATGGGCAATAATGTCACTCCCACAGATATAGCCAACGCCTCTTCCCTAAATCCGGTGTCTATGAGAATCCATTTACCTTCCAGTTCTGCCAAATAATACAGAAAAGGAAAATCTGAAATTACCTCTCCTGGTTGTTCTGCATTCTTGTACACAGTTCCCTTGGTACCGTATTTAAATTGTTCACCGTAACGGATGGCATATAATTGCATAACAACAACTTCCTTTAAATTCATTATTTTCTGGTATAAGTCACATAAGTAAAATCAATCTCGCCCTCTACCCGCTCATTGATTTCTTTGTTAAAACAGCATTCATCAAATTTAGGAAAATAAGTATCTCCCGGTATTTCTGCCTCTATCTCTGTGATATACATCTTCTCCACCAACGGCACTGCCTCCTCATAAAGTCTGGCACCGCCGGAAATATAGATATGCTGATCCGGTGCGATTTCCTGTGCCAGAGCAATGGCCTCCGACAGGGATTTAACCGTGTAACAATTCTCTGCCTCAAATACCTTGGTGCCGGATACCACGATGGTGGTACGGTTAGGCAGGGGACGTCCGATTTCCTCATAGGAACGACGGCCCATTACTACGATATTTCCTGTGGTCAATTCACGGAATCTTCTCTGTTCACCTTTGATTCTCCAGGGAATACATCCCTCATTTCCAATGACACGATTTCTGGTATAAGCTACAATTAATGCTATCATATTAAGCTCCCTTCTTTTATCTGTCAGACTCTGACGAGTCAACATATATTTGTATTCCTTTTTCTATAATTTCAGGCTATTCGCCCAATTTTACTTTCAAAATCCGTACCAAAGACTCCTCTAACCGTTCCTCTGATAGTTCCCCGGATTCTACCGCCTTCAACACGGCATCGTAAGCCCCCGGAAAATCCTTAGGCATCAGCAAAATATCCACTCCGGCCTGCAATGCCATTACTGCTGCTTCCCCGGAGGTATAATGATTGGCAATGGCTCCCATATTCAGCGCATCAGTAATCACAATTCCATCAAAGCCCATCTCTTCCCGAAGTACATCTGTAATCATCACCTTGGATAGGGAGCTGGGACAAGAATCTTCCAAAATATTAGGTACAGAAATATGCCCTGCCATGATAAAGGATACCCCCTCCTCTATCTGTTTTGCAAAAGGAACCAATTCTACCCGGCGAAGCTCCTCTAAGGTTTTGTCTGTAAAAGCAAAGCCCTCATGGGAATCCTCCTTGGTATCTCCGTGGCCCGGGAAATGCTTGGCACAGGCCCACACACCCTGTTCCTCCAGTCCTCGCGCAAATGAAATGGCCATATCTCCTACCAATGAGGCATCGGAACCAAAGCTCCTCTTTTCCATCAGCTTGTTTTCAGGATTTGTCCATACATCCACTACCGGTGCAAAATCCACTGTAAAGCCCAAATCATAAAGATACGTACCTACAGTGATTCCCGCCGCATAAGCTTTTCCGGTATCGCCGGTAGCGCCGATAGCGGACATATTGCCTACGTTCTCTACACCAAAGACCGTCTGACCCGCTATCCGGGCTACCGTGCCACCCTCTTCATCCACCCCTAGAAAAATAGGCACTCCCAGGGTCTCCCGGGACAATCTCTGGAAGCTTTGCAATAGCTCCCGGGTCTGGTCCGGCCCGGTCAGATTCTTTTTCATACAAATAATGCCACCCACAGGATAATCAACGTAAGCAGTCCTCATACTGTCACTTACTTCTACTACAGTAGTACTGTCTTCTATCGCTTCCGGTGTCACAAAAAACAGCTGAGCCACCTTCTCTTTCAAGGACCAGGTATCCAGAATCTGCTGAATCTCTGCGTTCAAAAGTTCTTCCTCTGATACAGGTTCCGTACTTTCTATAACTCCACTTTCTGTTTCCGCTTCACTGCCTGTTACCAGACTATCATCTACGGATTCTGTACCAGGGTTCTCCGGCTCACCTTCCACCTGTGTCTGCTCCGTATAGGGCTCCTTCCCGAAATCCTGCTGCCATATAAATATCATGCCCAACAGTAGGCCCAAGACTACTATAACAAAACCTAACCATCCGATTCGGTTCTTCCTTTTTGCTGACATATTCTCTCCTATTCACATTCACGGCTTTCCTATGCCCTACTATTACTGTTTTATTCTATCCTACACCCCTTACGTCCGTCAATTACTCTTCTTATACCATCCCCATAAGTTCTTTACCACCGAAAAGCCCCGGGAGCTACAAATGCAGCACCGGGGCTATCCTTATAAATTTTATTTGGTCAAAACCTATTGATTTTCGCTGATATAGATATCTAATCTGCTTTGGATAATTTTTGCCACTTCTTCTGCACTTTTTTGTCCCTTAAAGTAGGGTTCCGCATCTTCATAGATCATCTGTATCACAGTCAGATCACTTCCTGCCGGAAGCTTGGCCATTGCAATCATATCCTTAATGGCATCTATTTCCTCCTGGGTAGCAGCATAAATCTCTGCTTCCCAATCATCATAGCCCCAGGTAGTTTTCGGCCTCTCTTTGGGATTACCGTTCTCATCCTTTATGATTTCCCCATCAAAGTCATATTCATACTCCTTTTTCATAGCTTCTTCAAAAAGCTTTTCCAAGGAGGACTTACGAGAAGGGAAGTTCCAGATATGGTCCTCTTCCTTTTCAGCAAGCATTGTTTCCATGAACTTCCATGCTCCGTCCTTATGCTTACTCTGAGCAGAAATGCCATATATATCATAACCCTGCAGGAACACCCCTGCACTACCGTCTGCGGTAGGATATCCGATACATACGCCCTCTCCTTCGTACATCAGATGATACATCTGATACTGTTGTACATCGGAGAAGCTAAGATCCGTTAACAATATCTGACCGGTTTGAACCATAGTA
This sequence comes from Lachnospiraceae bacterium, assembly GCA_017473445.1. GTDB lineage: Bacteria > Bacillota > Clostridia > Lachnospirales > Lachnospiraceae > Acetatifactor. Next base: position 2,195 of record JAFUKS010000085.1, on the reverse strand, counting down.
GGGAAACTGGTTTCCGTGTCCGTAATTTCTTCAGGGAAATTATTAGCAAATTCCAATACATTGACAAATTCCGGACTATCAAAATTGCAGGTTCCATTTTCATAATCAATAAAAGACTCACTGCTATAGAAGAGACATAGCTGTAATGCAGCGGCTTTGTTAACGTAACGCATTAACTGTGCCTCCGGATGCTCCTTAACTAAATCCAATACATCCTGCAGCTTCCAACCGGGCTTCTCACCTACGATAGACTTTTTACCCATAACCGTAGAAAGCATAAAGCTTAAAGGTACTGTCAACTGCTTGCCGTCCACATTATAAGCTGCTAATACATTTGGCTCAAAATCTTCCATCTTGGCAACAGTGCTCTTCTCCATATAGGGAGCCAAATCCTCCAATGCACCCTTAGATACCAGTTCTTCCCAATTTACCGAGGTAAGGTCGATAATATCAGGGCACTCCTTGCTTACCAAATCAGCATTCAGACGTGCCTGCGCGTCAGAGTAGGTAGTCTCCGTCCATTCTGCAGTAGAATCAATATAAGACTTTATTTGAATTTGATACTGACTGTTCTTTTTGTTGAAATCAACGATGGCCCTCTGCAAATCGCTGTTTCCTTCATAGAGGGTAGCCAAGGTAATGATTTCCTTTTTTGCCACCTTGGAAGCTTCTGTTTTGGTCAACAGTGCCCATTCAAGGGAACCGGAATAATCATCACAATAGGCACCAATCTTACCATCCTCAAGTAATACCACATCTCTTACACTGCTTCCGTCAATATTACATTGCAACCAATCTAAAATTACGCTGGATTCCTGGGTAGCAAGGTCATACTCATAAAGCTTGCTGGAGCCGGTAATCAGCAGCTTTCCTTCCGAGCCTTCCTTGGGCACACAATTATACATATCCGGAACATTTTTGTAGGAGGATTTGGAGGTACCACTAACGGTATCCAATTCTATCAGCTCCGGTCCGTTCATGCCATAATAGGAGACAAATAACCTTCCATCCCCGATGGTAAATAATTTCTCAATCCAATCTGTATTAAGGTCAATAACCTTCTTAAACGCACCTTCTTTGTCAAACATATAAATTACGTTGTTGGAGGAGCCATACACATTGCCCTCTTTATCTGCTACCAGATATTGTATGTAGCTATTTTGCTCATCCGTAAAAGCCTCTTTTATGTTCTGAGTGTACAACTGTTGCATACTGCTGTCGTACTTGCACAAATATACAGTATTTGCATTATAGTCATATTCCTCACCCTCCACATAGATGGGGTACGCATTCCAAATAGCATATAAATTACCTTCCTTATCAAAGGTAAAATTGCCCATGTCTGCGGAATACTTTCCCTCTTCAATCTCAAAAGTGGGGATCTCCAAAATTTTCTCGGTATTAATATCGCTTAATTCCCGATAACGCACATTTTGGGTATGCTCTCCTGTTGTTTCATCAAAGGAATAGGAAGAATAATACAATCTGTCTCCATGAAGAAAGGGACTGTACATATGACTATCATCTTCTCCTTTTATTTTGGTAAATTCCGGTACATACACATAGTCCGAATTGGTATCATTTGTATTATTTCCTGCAGTATTATCCTCTCCACAGGCTACCAGGGATAACCCCATCACTGCTGCCAGTGTGAGAGCAATACCCTTTTTCAATAAATTCTTCATAAGTCGCCTCCTATACTACTCCCGCCGGATACTCCGGCACATTGTACTCTGTTATTATAGCAAAGTATTGTTTAAAAAGGTTTTTAAGAATTTGATAAATTCTTTAAGGTTTTCTAAAAAAATCTTTAGATTCCTTCGGATTCTTCTTTTTTGTACAAAATACTCCATTTCCATGGTATCATTTTCCCCCTATACTGGAAATAGGACTATATGATTATACAAGGGAGATACCTATTATGAAAATGCTATGGAAACTGACCAAGAAAGCTGCCAGATATAAGGGCCTCTATCTATTAGCCATTCTATCTACCCTGGGACTGACTGTAATAAACCTGACAGCACCCAAGGTATTGTCCTCCATGACCGGAGTGGTAGAAAAGGGCGTGGACGATGCCGCTTTTGCTACCATTATGACACTGGCACTGATATTATTACTGCTGTATTTATTACGAATCCTCTTTCGATTCCTCAGCAATTATCTGGCCCACAAGGCAGCCTGGCATTTGGTAG
>JAFUKS010000084.1 GCA_017473445.1 Lachnospiraceae bacterium | reverse complement strand
TGCGCTCATTCGACATCCATGTCGAATGTCCTTGTGGCATAAGCGTTTGCTAAGTGGGCGGTATGGACACTCCACTTGTCATACCCATGGAAGCATCTATGTCAGAAGACATTGTTTGCCTAAGTTAGGTACTGTCTTTGCAGGGCATATTGCAGGCGTAGGCAATGTACATCGTATAAAAGACACCGTCAATAAACAATACCGAAGGGGCAGGGTTTCAGAAAATCCCCAAGGGTAGCCCTTGCTGCAGGAGGGAGATAGGGCCCCGATGCCCGGAGGCAGAGCCGGGTGGCCGTGTGGTCAGGGGCATGGGGCAGGGCAAGTGGGATTACAGGCCCAGTTCGTTTAAGGGGGCTTGCAGGTGGTCGAATTTATCGCGGTAAATGAGGGTTAGCAGATAGTGGAGGTTGTCCAGGGAGGTGGTCAGCTGCTCTGTGGTGATAAGGTCCTTGCGGGCTGCCTCAGCCAGTTCGTCCAGGTCCATGACTTTGTAACGGCCATCGGGGTACACGATGACATCGGCTAATAGGTCGGTGCAAATAAGGCTATTGTCCGCGGGATGATACTCGTACTGGCAGATGTCACAGTACCAGAAGAGGAGAGAGTCGTCGGGGCGGTAGAATTTGCTGACCTTGATTCCTTCCTTTAGGAAATAGCAGGAGCATCCGTGGTCGAAGGTGGATTTGGGGTTGATGGTCTTCCATTTGGTGATTATGACACTGTCGTCATGTTTGATGATTTCATCATCTTTTAATAGAAGGAGTTCATTGGGAATCAGACGTTTGCGGTAAAGCTGTAAGGTGCTCATAGAGAACCCTCCTTTCAGGTGGACATGTTTAAAGGATAATTGTTAGAATAAATTTTAATACAGAAAGAATTGTCAGTCAATTGCAGGGGGCAAAAAAAGAAAAAAATGTGTTCTCTTATGGAAATACTTTCTGGATTTGGGGAAATATAAGAAGAGGACAGATTGCCTAAAATTTATGTAAAATTTATGTCGCCCATTGGGAATTTTGCTAGACAAAAGTGTACTTTGGGGGTATAATTTAGTGGATGTTTAATATGGGAGAGAATTTTCGTATGGTGCCGGTTGTATAGGAGGAAGGGACCTTGAAGCATGACAAACCCTATGATAAATCTGTATATCGGGCCCTTGTCCTTGTGACACAGATTGGTATTCATTTATTGGTTCCTATTTGTTTGATGACGCTCCTGGGCTGGTATCTGGATGAAAAGCTGGATACGGTTTTCATCACAGTGATATTGTTTGTAATGGGAGCCATTGCAGGTGGTCAGAATGCTTACAAGCTGGTGATGCAGAGCATGAAAGAGGAGGTCTCCTTAGAGGAGGGACTTTCCGGGGACAAGCCACAGATGAATAAGCCCAAGAAAACATCCGGTTGGGTGCAATCGGATGTGCAGGAAGTAGAAGGAGCGGAGCGTCCGGATGGATCTATGGAATAGACTGAGAGAGTATAACAGAACACTTTTGGAAATGCACTTGGGTTCCTTGTGTTTCGGACTGGTGTGCCAGGTGATAGGTGCTTTCTTTGTGAAGGACCAGGGCATGTATGCCCGTAGTCTGTGGTTTGGTATTTTGTTCGCTACTATCAGTACCATTCACCTGTATCGTTCTCTGGACCGGGCTCTGGACTATGAGGACCGGGCGGCAGGGATGATGACCCGTTCCTATTTTGTTCGTTATGCTATGGTGATTATTATTTTACTCTTGGTAAGTATCACCGGTATTATGAATCCCCTGATTGTATTTCTGGGGTATATGAGTATGAAAGTATCGGCGCTGATTCAGCCCGTTACCCATAAATTATGTAATAAGTTGTTCCGCGAAAATGAATAAAAGGGAGGTGAAATTATGGGGTATAGCATTTTGTTATCCCAGGAATCCAATATTGATTTCATGATTAAGGGAGTCTTTCAGTATTCTTTTTTTGGTCATGAGGTATGGATTACAACCACGCATGTATGCGTGTTGATAGTGATGCTGATTCTCATTGGCTTTTCTGTAATAGCCGGACGTGTAATGAGCAGAGCTACCCTGGTTCCCGGAGGCTTTCAGAACGTTGTGGAGCTGATTGTAGAGAAGCTGGACGGTATGGTCGGCGGCACAATGGGCAAAGGAGCACCTGGGTTTTACAACTACATTGGAACAATTTTTATTTTCATACTATTCAGTAATATTTCCGGTTTGTTGGGACTGAGACCGCCTACAGCGGATTACGGTACCACGCTGGCACTGGGCCTGATTACCTTTACATTGATTCATGTGAATCAGTTCCGGTTCCAGAAGCCCAAGGATATCTGGGTAGATATGTGTTCACCGCTACCACCCTGGTTACCCATTTGGTTTCCCATTAACTTAATCAGTGAAATTGCGGTACCGATATCTTTATCTTTGCGTTTGTTCGCAAATATTTTGTCTGGTACGGTTATGATGGCACTGGTATATGGTTTGTTAGGGTGGATTGCCAGTATCTGGCCGGCAGCATTGCATGTGTACTTTGATTTGTTCTCAGGAGCGATTCAGACCTATGTATTCTGTATGCTGACCATGACCTACATCTCTAATGCAAGAGGTGACAATCAATAATGTAAATCAAGATTGGAAAACAATCTAAATTATAGGAGGATGAAACTATGGAATTTAATGAATATTTTATCTTAGGATGTTCTGCAATTGGTGCAGGTCTGGCTGTTATCGCCGGTATCGGACCCGGTGTTGGTCAGGGTATTGCTGCAGGTCATGCGGCAGCAGCAGTAGGTCGTAACCCCGGTGCAAAGTCTGCAATTACTTCCACCATGTTACTTGGTCAGGCAGTAGCAGAGACTACCGGTTTGTATGGTTTGCTCATTGCGTTCCTCTTATTATTCGTAAAACCTTTAGTACCTTAATGAATCGAAAGATGAATTCTGGTAGAAAGGAGGCAAATAATGATACTTTTAGCAGCAGAGGGCCAGACCATGGAGCGTTTATTTGATTTGGACATGCAGCTGGTAGCAGATGCAGTGCTGATGATTATCGCTATTTTCTTCCTGTTTCTTATTATGAGTTATTTCCTGTTTAATCCTGCCAGAAAGATGCTGAGCAGCCGTCAGGAAAAGATTCGCGGAGAACTGGAAGATGCAAAACAGAATATGGAGCAGGCCCGGAGCTTAAAAGCGGAGTACGAAGAAAAGCTGAAGGATATCGACAAGGAAGCAGAAATCATTCTCGGCGAGGCCAGAAAGAAAGCTTTGGCAAATGAGAACCAGATTATTGCACAGGCCAAGGAAGAAGCGGCACGTATTCTGGACAGAGCACGTGTAGAGGCACAGCTGGAGAAGCAGAAGCTGGCTGATGAGGTAAAGAATGAGATGGTATCCATCGCATCCCTGCTGGCGTCTAAAGTAGTGGCAGCTTCTATTGATACCACTGTGCAGGAGCAGCTGGTAGATGAGACTCTGAAGGAAATGGGTGATCAAACATGGCTAAGTTAGTGTCCAAGATCTATGGTGAGGCACTGTTTGAAATAGCTGTGGAGGAGCAGAAGGCAAAGGAACTGATGCAGGAGGTCCAGAGTATTTTGGACATTCTGGATGCCAATCCTGAGTTTGACGGTCTGATGAAACATCCGGGCATCTCCAAGCAGGAGAAGCTACAGGTAATCGGGGAGGTGTTCCGGGGCAAGACCAGTCAGGAGCTTTCCAATTTCCTGGAGATTGTGGTTTCCAAGGAACGTTATGGTGATATCAGAGCTATTTTTCAGTACTTTATCGATAGAGTAAAGGAAGTAGAAAAGATAGGTGTCGCATATGTGACGACACCCATGGAGCTGGGTGATTCCCAGAAGGAAAAAGTTAGAAACAGACTTCTGGAGACCAGTGGCTATAAAACCATGGAAATGCATTATAGTGTGGATGCGTCCCTAATCGGCGGTATGGTGATTCGTATCGGTGACCGTGTTGTGGACAGTAGCATCCGTTCCAAATTAGATGAATTAACCAAACAATTATTACAAATCCAGTTAGGCTAGATTGGTGCGAGACACATAC
>JAFUKS010000083.1 GCA_017473445.1 Lachnospiraceae bacterium | reverse complement strand
GAACAGCGATGAATTGTCACCCGGTGTAAACCAGGCAGTTCGTATTTATATTGCACAGAAGAGAAAGATTTCCGTTGGTGATAAGATGGCTGGTCGTCACGGTAACAAGGGTGTTGTTTCCCGCGTATTACCTGTAGAAGATATGCCTTATTTGCCCAATGGACGTCCTCTGGATATCGTATTGAATCCTCTGGGTGTACCTTCCCGTATGAATATCGGACAGGTGCTTGAAATCCATCTTTCTTTGGCTGCAAAGGCACTTGGATTTAACGTGGCTACGCCCGTATTTGATGGTGCTAACGAGAATGACATTATGGATACTCTGGATCTGGCAAATGATTATGTAAACCTGTCCTGGGAAGAGTTCGAGGCTAAGCATAAGGAAGAACTGTTACCCGAGGTTATGGAATATCTGTCTGAGAACAGAGACCACAGAGAATTGTGGAAGGGCGTTCCTATTTCCCGTGATGGTAAGGTACGCCTGCGTGACGGTAGAACCGGTGAGTATTTTGACAGCCCTGTTACTATCGGTCACATGCATTACCTGAAGCTGCACCATCTGGTAGACGACAAGATTCATGCCCGTTCTACCGGCCCGTACTCCTTAGTTACCCAGCAGCCTCTGGGTGGTAAGGCGCAGTTCGGTGGACAGCGTTTCGGTGAGATGGAGGTTTGGGCTCTGGAGGCATATGGTGCATCCTATACCTTGCAGGAGATCCTGACCGTGAAGTCCGACGACGTTGTAGGACGTGTAAAGACCTATGAAGCGATTATTAAGGGTGACAATATCCCTGAATCCGGTATTCCCGAATCCTTCAAGGTATTGTTAAAGGAATTACAGGCACTTGGTCTGGATGTAAGAGTTCTTCGCGAGGATCAGACCGAAGTAGAGATTATGGAGAGCATCGATTACGGCGATACTGATTATCGTTATGAGATGGAAGGTGATCGTAAGTATCAGGACGATTACGATAATAACTCTCTGGGCGCAATGGGTTATCAGGCACAGGAATACGATGAAGCCAGTGGTGAATTCGTAAGTGCGGAGGATGATGCAGATGCAGATTTTGATGACGCATTCGATAGTTTTGACAGCGAAGACGAGGAATTCTAAGTATAGAATAATAGAAAGGGAGTGCCATTAATGTCAGAAACAAGAAATGAAACAACCTATCAGCCTATGACATTTGATGCCATTAAAATCGGTTTAGCTTCACCTGACAAGATTCATGAGTTGAGCCATGGCGAGGTTACCAAGCCTGAGACCATCAATTACAGAACCTTAAAGCCTGAAAGAGAAGGTCTGTTCTGTGAGAAGATTTTTGGACCCAGCAAGGACTGGGAATGTCATTGTGGTAAATATAAGAAAATCAGATATAAAGGCGTAGTCTGCGACCGTTGTGGCGTTGAAGTAACCAAGGCCAGCGTTCGTAGAGAGCGTATGGGACACATTGAGCTTGCGGCTCCTGTTTCCCATATCTGGTACTTCAAGGGTATCCCCAGCCGTATGGGCTTAATCCTGGATATTTCTCCCAGAATTCTGGAGAAGGTTCTGTATTTTGCTTCCTATATCGTACTGGATCCCGGCGAGTCCAATTTGGAGTATAAGCAGGTATTATCTGAGAAGGAATTCCAGGATGCAAGAGAAACCTGGGGTAATAAATTCCGTGCAGGCATGGGAGCAGAGGCTGTAAAAGAGCTGTTACAGGCTATCGATCTGGAGGCAGAGGCTACTGAACTGCAGGCAGCACTGAATGATTCTTCAGGACAGAAGCGTGCCCGTGTCATCAAGAGATTGGAGGCTGTGGAAGCTTTCCGTGGTTCAGGAAATAAGCCTGAGTGGATGATTATGGATGTAATTCCCGTAATTCCCCCCGACTTACGTCCCATGGTACAGCTGGACGGTGGTAGATTTGCTACCTCCGATTTAAATGACCTGTACAGAAGAATCATCAATAGAAATAACCGTCTGGCAAGACTGCTGAAGTTGGGAGCACCTGATATCATCGTACGTAACGAGAAGAGAATGCTTCAGGAAGCAGTAGACGCTTTGATTGATAACGGTAGAAGAGGAAGACCCGTTACCGGACCCGGTAACCGTCCTCTGAAGTCCTTATCCGATATGTTAAAGGGTAAGGGTGGTCGTTTCCGTCAGAACCTGTTAGGTAAGCGTGTAGACTATTCCGGACGTTCCGTTATCGTGGTAGGCCCTGAACTGAAGATTTATCAGTGTGGTCTGCCTAAGGAGATGGCTATTGAGCTATTTAAGCCCTTCGTAATGAAGGAGCTGGTGGCTAAGGGCATCAGCCAGAATATTAAGAATGCAAAGAAGCTGGTAGAGAGACTGGATGGTCAGGTATGGGATGTGCTGGAAGAGGTTATCAAAGAGCATCCTGTAATGTTGAACCGTGCTCCTACACTGCACAGACTGGGTATTCAGGCATTTGAACCCATTCTGGTAGAGGGTAAGGCGATTAAGCTGCATCCTTTGGTATGTACCGCATTTAATGCGGACTTTGACGGTGACCAGATGGCAGTTCATCTTCCTTTGTCCGTAGAGGCACAGGCAGAATGTAGATTCCTGTTGCTCTCTCCCAATAACTTATTGAAGCCTTCCGATGGTGGTCCTGTGGCAGTTCCTTCCCAGGATATGGTACTTGGTATCTACTATCTGACCCAGGAGCGTCCCGGCGCATTGGGTGAAGGAAAGTTCTTCAAGAGTGTAAATGAAGCTATTTTAGCTTATGAGAATAAGGTAATCACTCTGCACAGCCGTATTACCGTGCGTATGAGTAAGGTAAATGCTGCAGGCGAGACCATTACCGGTAATGTAGAGTCCACCATGGGACGTTTCATTTTCAACGAAATCCTGCCGCAGGATTTGGGTTTTGTAGACAGAAGCATCCCTGAGAACTTCCTGAAGCTGGAAGTGGACTTCCATGTAGGCAAGAAGGGTCTGAAGCAGATTCTGGAGAAGGTTATCAATAATCATGGTGCATCCAAGACCGCAGAAGTATTGGATGATATAAAATCCATCGGTTACAAGTATTCTACCAGAGCAGCTATGACCGTATCCATTTCCGATATGACCGTTCCTGCGAAGAAGCCTGAAATGCTGGCAGCAGCACAGGCTACTGTAGATAAGATTTCCGCAAACTTCAGACGTGGTCTGATTACTGAGGAGGAAAGATATCGTGCAGTTGTAGAAACCTGGAACGAGACCGATAAGGAACTGACTGAGGTACTGCTGGCAGGTCTGGATAAGTATAACAACATCTTTATGATGGCTGATTCCGGTGCCCGTGGTTCCAATCAGCAGATTAAGCAGCTGGCTGGTATGCGTGGTTTGATGGCAGATACTACCGGTAGAACCATTGAGTTGCCTATTAAGTCTAACTTCCGTGAAGGCTTGGATGTATTGGAGTACTTTATGTCCGCTCATGGTGCTCGTAAGGGTCTGTCCGATACCGCTCTGCGTACAGCTGACTCCGGTTATCTGACTCGTCGAATGGTTGACGTATCTCAGGAACTGATTATCCGTGAGGTAGATTGTGCTGTTTCCAGAGCCGAGATTCCTGGTATGGTTGTAAAGGCATTTATGGATGGTAAGGAAACCATCGAAAGCTTAAAGGATAGAATCACGGGAAGATATTCCTGCGAGGATATTTTTGATAGAGACGGTAATATGATTGTAAAACACAATCATATGATTACTCCCAGCAGAGCAGCTAAGATTCTCAGCGTAGGTGTCAATGAGAAGGGTGAGCCTATTGAGGAAGTAAAGATTCGTACCATCTTAACCTGTCGTTCCCACATCGGTATTTGTGCAAAGTGCTATGGTGCAAACATGGCAACCGGTGAGGCAGTTCAGGTAGGTGAAGCAGTAGGTATTATTGCAGCACAGTCTATCGGTGAGCCCGGTACACAGCTGACCATGAGAACCTTCCACACCGGTGGTGTTGCAGGTGATGATATTACGCAGGGTCTTCCCCGTGTAGAGGAGCTTTTCGAGGCTAGAAAGCCTAAGGGACTTGCAATTATTGCAGAGTTCGGTGGCAAGGCTGAGATTCGTGAGACTAAGAAGAAACGTGAGGTCGTAGTGACCAATCAGGAGACAGGTGAAAACAAGGCATACCTGATTCCCTACGGCTCCCGTGTAAAGATTACAGACGGACAGATGCTGGAGGCCGGTGATGAGCTGACCGAAGGTAGCGTAAATCCTCATGACTTATTAAAGATTAAGGGTATCCGTGCAGTTCAGGATTATATGCTCCGCGAGGTTCAGCGTGTATATCGTCTGCAGGGTGTAGATATCGCAGATAAGCACATTGAGGTAATCGTTCGTCAGATGCTGAAAAAGATCCGCATCGAAAATCACGGTGATTCCGGATTCTTACCCGGTACATTGGTAGATGTTCTGGAATATGAGGATTTAAATGAAGAGTTAATCGCTGAGGGCAAGCAGCCCGCAGAAGGTAAGCAGGTAATGCTGGGTATTACCAAGGCAGCACTGGCTACCAACTCCTTCTTATCCGCAGCTTCCTTCCAGGAGACCACTAAGGTTCTGACTGAGGCTGCTATCAAGGGTAAGGTTGATCCGTTGATTGGTTTGAAAGAGAACGTTATCATCGGTAAACTGATTCCTGCAGGTACCGGTATGAAGAGATACCGTAATACAATATTAAGTACAGATGCAAACGAGATTATCACCATTGATGAAGAGATTTTGGGAGAAGGGGTTGCTCCCGAATCAGAAGAAGAAATCGTGATAGCTGAACAGGAAGTTTCTGAGTTAGATGCAAATGAAACATTTGAAGCGGAAACTGTAGTGGAGGAAACTGAATAAAATCTGTAATAGCATAAGAGGGTGGAGCTTTTGGCTGCACCCTCTTTTTTTTTAAGGAATAAAAGAATGTTTAATAAAATGGAAAAGAATAATCAGCTAAAGATTATTTTATATATAGTGGAGACAGTGGTTTTGGCAGGTGCTTTCAGCATATATTTGTATGCCACTAACAGCTATCCACACGGAGTTGATACGGATACCTTTGGGCATTTGTTCAAAATCAATTATTTATACGAATCCATTTTAAAAGGATAATGGTATCCCATTTATACGCAGTATTGGTATAACGGAATGGAGATTTTTCGCTATTGGCCGACCTTGTCATACTATGTAATGGCTGTTTTACAGTTCTTTACAGGCGGAAATGTATTAAATGCCTTTTACCTATTTGGTGGACTTACTTATTTGATTACCATGTTGGGCTGGCTTTCCTTTGGTAAAACAGAGGGACGATACGGTATTGTTTTTTTGGTGGGGAATTTATATTTCTTTTGTCCGGATATTATGCGCATCTTTTTTGCGGAAGGAAATGTTCCTCGTATCTTTATTAATGCATTGCTTCCTATCACTTTTTATTTTGTGTGGAAGGTGATATGCTACAAGGAAAAAAAGGCGCTGATTGGACTGGGGATTGCCATGATTATGGTGACCATGAGTCATTTTATGATTGCAGCGATGGCGGGTATTTCTATTTTTCTTTTTGCGGCTGTATACGGAATTATGAACCGGGAATGGAAGCCCCTTGTATGGGTGACCTTAGACCTGATATTTGCATATCTTACAACCGGTATTGCATTATTGCCGGGTGTAACAGGCGGAGGTATTATTTCCCAGAATTCGGAGGCTTCAGTGGCGACTATTAATCAATGGGCCCAGGAGGCGATTTTATCTCTGAATCCTTTTATCCGATATAGTGACAGTTCCCAGTTTTATTTTGGGTTGTCCTATTTTTGCATTATTGTGCTGGGAATCATTGCGGCAAATAAGCGAAACGGTGCAGGATTTATTACTGCATTCATTATTTTTCTTAGTACCACGACTACCGTTTCAACGGTGGTAAGGCTGCTTCCCATGAGTCAGGTATTCTGGATGCAGCGATTTGTGCCCATGGCAATGTGTGTTTTTTTCATCTCACTGATTATGTGGAAAAAGCTGAAACGTTCTGCTATAATTATATTTACCATCTTATTGGTGGTGGATTTTATTCCCACAGCTCAATTTATGAGTGCGTCAGGAGAAGATAAAATTGAAGAGATTCTTGTAGAGGAAATGTCTCCGTATTTATTAGAAGATGCAATGGCAATCACCAAAAGCAGACTGGGTATTTTGGATAACAGCTTGTGGGGCTCCATTCCCAGTTATTATTTGAGCAGGGATATGAATGAGAATAGTGTGATGTACAGCTTTGGCTGGGCTTATCAGGGTGCCCGCACCATGGAGAATATTGTAAGCATCAATGAGGCTGTGGGATGGGGATATTATGCATACGCCTTTGATCGGCTTTTGGAATTGGGCGATGATACTGTGTTGGTGTACAAAGCATTGATTCCTCATCATCAGGTGACGAAGATGCAACAGGCTGCGGAGGCGGTAGGCTATCAGTTGGTGCAAGAGAATGAACAGGTGTGGTTATACCATATGGATGTGCCCGGCACTTTTGGAGTGGTGAAGGAATATAAGAATCTGGCCATCGGTGAATATGCAGGTGCCATTTGCTATTTATACCCCCAGTTTGGGCATGGAAGCAGTTATGTAATCGAGGACTACAGCTATGAAGAACTGATTTCTTACGAGAGTATTTATCTGGCAGGGTTTACCTACCGTAATAAAGAAGAGGCAGAGGCCCTGCTTCGAAGAGTGGCTGATAAAGGAGTAAAGATTTATATTGATATGCAGTCCGTTCCCATTAATTCATTACACGGCAAAGCTGAATTTATGGGTGTTTATGCACAGTATGTTGCATTTACAGAAAGATTTCCGGTGCTGGCTACAGATAATGGTTCTCAGTTTAAGCTGGATTTTAAGGTGGAAGGGTATGAGGTTTGGAATACCGTGTATCTTTCCGGCTTAGATGAGAGCTTGAAAAGCAGCTATTACGATAGCAAGACCGATTTGGATTATCTTGGGAGAAAGGGTCATCCTAACATTTATTTTATGGGCTTCAATACGGTATATTATTATATCGAATCCGGTATGGAGGAGCTATTGACCTATTTGAATGAGGTTTTTGATGAGGTGCCGGAGCAGGTGTGTGAAAGTACATTGGTGCCCATAGAAGTGACCTATGAACCCCGTCGAATTACGATTGTGTCTGAAAAAGACCGGGTAAATTCCGGTGTGGCAGATTTGGATTGTTTTGTGGCTATGGACGGCACAGAAAAGCAATCCCGGAATCATTTGCTTTTTGTGGATAAGGGGACTACGGTTTTTGAGGTAGAATATACAGGTCTGCTGACTGGCAGTATTGTATCCGGCATGGGAATCATGGGATTGGTAATATATTGGTGCGTCATGCTAAAAGGCAAGAAAGAGGATAAGCAGGATGAAGGTTAAATTTTTTCTGATATGGATGATAGTGATAATAGCTTGTTGGAGTGTGCCGACAATGCCTGTGTGTGCGGCGGAGCCGGTAACTGTTTCCCCACAGACACAGATAATGGTTCCGGATACTACCGGTATGTCTGTAACAGAAGCAGAAGCACTGCTTGGAAGTGTAGAATTATCAGAAGGTGTGGGGATTGAAATTATCAAGACCTATCAGTATTCGGATAGTGCCTTGGCAGATGTGGTATTGCAGCAATCCATAAGCGGTAATGTATCTGCCCAAATGGCTCACAGCGTGAATCTGGTTATTAGTCTGGGGCCGGAACCTGTGGAAGAGCAATTACTTATGTCAGAGAATGTGAATGAGATGAGTACCTTTGGTCTATCTGCATATCGCACCCAGCCGGCAGTTATAATTGACGGTAATCCGGAGGATTGGGCGGATAAGCCATTCTCCTGGGAATATAATTGGGACAATTCTTTTCAATGTTGGTTCATGGGAATATGGACGGAAGGAGAGGACGGATTGAAGGGGTATATTTGTCCCAAGGACACCTACGATGCAAATGTACGACATAAGGTAAGTCTTTTTGTAGATGGAGAATATGTATATTTGTATATTAAATTTGCCCGTTGCTATGATCCGGGCTTCAATGGTTGGGATTACAATTTTTCCCTGGGAGAAGGGCAGGATACAAAGTATGTTTTAACTGATCTGGATGGAAGCGATTTTAATGCCCGGAATAAGGCTCCCGGAGTGTATGAGTTGGTGGTAAAACACGGTGATTCCGATTTGAGTTGGCAGAATGTTTTGGGGGCCAGAGCATTTTTGAAGATTCCGGAGCAGGCATATAATGCAGAATTGGAGCTGTGTATTCCCCTATCCCAGATGAAGGCCCAGAATGCTAATGCAGATATTGAGCACATTGGGATGTTACAGTGGTGGAATCCTAATTTGACTTACCGTAGAGTGTCTGCTTCCGGTGCAGGTACAATGCCCTTTGTGATGGCCGGTATTGCATTGGCAGGAATCCCTCTCAGTGCGCTGCTCATCAGAAAAAAAGGTATCCCAAAACGAGGAAGAGAAGCCCATGAATAGGATGTACAGGTGGCATTTTCATTTCAATGCACTACATAATATGATGCCGGAGAAGGATGAGCAGAAACATATGCATTCCTTTCTGGTGGTGGCTTGTATAGAGGTGGAAGAAATAGAAGTGGAGCTTCAAAATTCCTG
>JAFUKS010000082.1 GCA_017473445.1 Lachnospiraceae bacterium | reverse complement strand
CTTATCCTTATTACCCGCTTCATCCAATTCAACAATAATGGATTTATCACAAACAAAATGATCTCCATTCTGGAAATTCACATAACTGAGTTCGGAACAACCTCTAAAAGGCCGGATACCCATGGTTTCCAGATTTTCGGATATATATACCTCCTCCAGTGCAGAACATCCATCAAAAGCATAATCACCAACGGATGTGGTATTACCTAATAAATAAACCGATTTCAAATTCTTACAACCGCTAAAACTGGAAGGTAACACCTCTGTCAAGCCGTATGCGGTAATACTCTTATCCGGTTCAGAAGATGTAGCCTCCTTGTTAACAAAAATACTATTTCCGTCTACAACCTTAATTCCTTCAATACCTTCCGGCAAAACAATATTTAAAGCAGCATTGATAATTTCCCAATCGTAATCGGTCATATCCTCTCTATCGTAGGTCTCACCATCAATGGTACCGCCCTTATATTTGGTTACGGCTACTTTCGCCGCATCCTCATATTCCTTAGTCATGTACTCATAATTGGATACCGTGTACTTTTTTTGTCCTTCTAATTCCGCAAAAGTAGGGTAATCAATCAATTCATTTTTGTCTGTATCAGGATTATACTGTACTACCAGATTATCAGGCCATCCACTGTAATAAGTAATATATGCTCTCTTCTGGGTGCCATGGTTAATATTATTCTCAGGGTCCATAGCATAATTAAATATTACTGAATCAGCAGATATATCACCTGTAATATACAGCTCCGGAGTCTCGGGCAAGGTGGGCAGATTCCCCTGCTCGTCTCTCTTGCTTACATCCTGGGTCTTAAATGCACCGGAACCAATACGCTGTACATTTACCGGCTCCGTAAAAATTACATTCTTCAGCTGATAGCAACCCTTGAATGCATCCGTTTCAATATTCTCAATGCAAGAAGGAATTGTTATCTTTTTCAACGTATAGTTATTCTGGAATGTACCCGAATCAATGGTTACAATCTTGTAAGGTCCAATATTTTGAGGTAATTCCACATCCGTCATCCGCTCATCAATCTTGGTATATACCAACTGATTAGAGGAATTTACACGATAAACAGCCTTAATACTTTCATCTTTTTCGTCTACTATCGTAATCTCATACAAATCCTGTCCTAAATGACTGAAAGCAAAATTGTTTTCAGTGGACATGGTATGCATGGGAGAATTGGACAGACCCTCAAAGTAAAACTCTGCCGGAACTTCCTCTTTAAAATTCTTGAAACTATAGCCTTCTTCAGCCTCAAAATACAAAGCATTATTGGATACTGATATGTACTTGAGATTCTTACAACCTTTAAATAAGGAGATATCAATGGGGTCCCCATCATTGGTATAGGTTCTGGGGAAGGTGATCGCCTCCAAATTGGTACAGCCTGCAAAGGCCTCCGGTCCCAGTGTGGTCAAACTCACATTATAGTCATCACCGCACAGCTTAATCTCTTTGATGGCATAGCATTCTGCGAAAGCCTTGTCGCCAATGGCTGTCACGGAAATGGGTACCGTAAACTGTTGTAATGCCTGGCAATTATAGAAAGCCTTAGCACCAATAATATCAATTCGGGAATACAATTCCACATTCACTGCTGTCAGGTTGATACAATTTTCAAAAGCGGAATTACCAATGGTATCCAAACCATTTCCCAGTGTAATGCTGTTCAAACCACTACAACCATAAAAGGCATAATCGCCGATACCACTAAGCTTCTGGCCTACAGTAAGGGTACGGATATTACCTTGACCGGAAAAAATACCCTTGGATTTATCTGTAATAAATCCATCCACCTGCCAGGTACCGGATACTTCTTTGCCTTGCTCATCCACACCAGTTTTTAAGTACTGGTTACCGATATACCAAACCTCAGCTCCCTGAATACGCTGAAAATCAGAAGTTATAGTAAGCTTATATTTGGTATTGTCCTGTACATCCTTCAAATCGTCAGGAACATAGTAATACTCATCTACCTCGAAATCCTCCCAGTTAGCCTTATCTTCATAGTAACAAGGATAGAACACTTCTTTGGTTATCAATTTTTGTTCATAAAGCGGATTACCTAACGCATCTACCTTGGGAGTAACCCCATCTGCTTCATATAAGGGCTTTTCCATATTATTTTCATATTGCAGCTGTCCATTGGAATCAAGCACCGGTTCATCCACCTTATAAAACAGATGATTACCGTTCTTACCTACTGCCGCATAACCGCTGGAAGTACCCAAGTTGTCAGAGTACTTTAAATACGCATCTACCGTATCCGGAATGGTTAATGCACCATTATTCAAATATCCGCCGTTATATCCCAGAATAACGGCCACTTTATTATTGGAGCTGGTATTGTTGGGACTCACATATGCAAACTGATAGGTACCATCACCGGTGGTATAAATAGTCTCCTCACCGCTCACAATGGGGATTTCACAATTCATAATATCCACACCTACTTCCACGCCGGTGGGCAGTGCCGCTTCCAGTCCTTCTACAGGAATTGCCGCAACTACCACTGCCGATGCCAGGAATAGTGCACCGATAGTCTTTCTCACTGTCTTTTTCAGTCTTCTCTTTTTCTTTGCAACAGTCTTTGTCATCCTATCACTCCTTTGTGGGAATCTTCTTTGCTACAACTACAAACCTACCGTCCTTCTCTTCATAATCACAGGTAGAAAGAGTCAAAAGCCTGTCCCCATACTGTGCTGTTACACCGGTACTATAGAGGGACATGGCGGCCATCTCATCCATGTTGGACTGAAACTCCGTCTCTCCGTTGGCTTCAATGAACTGGTAGTATTTAAATGTTATTTCATCCTCTTTATATACCTTAGAACGAAAAACATACATTACCTCATAGGTACCCTTTTCATAAATGGTATCAAATTGGATATATTTATGCTTTTCGTAATAGTCCTTTTTCTCATATTTCACCAGACTACCGAACATCTTTCCACTTTTCATGTGATGACCATAGAGAATCAGATTGGTACTCACATCCATCACATCACAATCCTTGTCCAAGAATAAGGTACCGTTCTTATTCAGCTTGCCGTCCAAATCATGATCCAGATAATACTCATTATCCGAAGTCTGCATTACAGGATAGTCTATATTTGTATCGGCTATTTTTAGCCATCCGATTAGGTCTGGATACTTATTTAATAAATTTTTATATTCTTCCAGTACTGTTGTGGCCTCAGAAGGAGTATCCAAGGTAAACTGGGGCCCATAAATCTCCCCCCGGGAATCCTTTTGGCTCTTATCTGACCCTTGGGCTTCGTCACTTTGCTGCAATTCACTCCTATATTCCAAATTGCGGCTGTCATTGATATACTCTCCATACTGATTCAATCCAAAGATGCCTAAGAATATTACACCAAGTAAAGCACACAATCCCATGATTTTACGTCTTCTTTTTTCCTGTTTATGTAATTCCTGTTCCACATCCTGCTGTAACTGCTTCTCATCCAAAAGCACCTTTGCTTTTCCCTTGGCTGTCTTACTACCTGCACTTACCAGCGTGCTGCGACGGTCGATTTCTTCCTCCAGTTCTTCCAAAAAATCCTGCCCAAGCAAGGTCATAAACTGAATTTTTCCGGCTTTTATGGTGTCAATTACCCTCTTGTATTCCGATATATCCGCGGTACTTAGTCGTGTTTTTAGTTTTTCTATTATTTCCCGGTCACGCAGTGCCATACGATAATCTTTCTCGGTACGAAACTGCCTGCCGCCCACATTCCAATTCTTCTGTTCCATCATAAACCTTCATTAAATTACAATAAGCACATTTTATCTCACTATTATTTTACTATATGTTGTAAATATTTCAAGATACTTTTCAATATATGGTGCATTTTCTTTTACTCTCAGCATGACGGATATGGGTTAAAAATATATTTTTTAATCCCCGGAAACATAGACAAAGGGGTATGCATAGAATAAACCATAAATAAAACCTTTTGGAGGCAATTATAATGAGTGATTTAACAGCAGCAAACTGCGGATGTGTAAGCAACAGTAATAACAACGGATGTGGTAACAATTTTATCTGGATTATTTTATTACTGTTCTGTTGTGGCGGTAACAACGGATGTGGCAATGGTATTCTGGGCGGTTCTAACAACGGCTGTGGTTGCGGCGGCAACTCCTGCGATTGGTTAATCTGGATCCTGTTGATTTCCTGCTTCTGCGGCGGTAACAACGGTTGCGGATGCTAATCCCGTTTCTCTACAATCTACTTTCGCTTAAGTAGAAAGTTTGAGCAAGTTCCCTTCTAAGGGCATTTGCTATCTTTACAGAGCCTCCGAGGAACAAATTTCTTTCGGAGGCTTTCTTCATAAACATAAAATATTGGGCAGACACATATGATTAGGAAAAGAATGGAAAGGCTGTGAAAAATATTGGTTGACATAAGCATCGACTC
This sequence comes from Lachnospiraceae bacterium, assembly GCA_017473445.1. Taxonomy (GTDB): domain Bacteria; phylum Bacillota; class Clostridia; order Lachnospirales; family Lachnospiraceae; genus Acetatifactor. The sequence continues at coordinate 1,032 of JAFUKS010000082.1, read as the reverse complement.
CGTAACGAAATTTAATCAGATGTACTCTGACCAAAATCTTACAAAGCTAAAAATCATTGCATCCCATTTCACCGAATATCCCATGAACCTGCTGGCAATTTATATTAAGGTCTTGGAATGTACCTATACACTACGTACCATTGCAAGCAAAAAAGGCACATACGGACAGTCCTTCGGAAGCTGTCAGGAAAATGGCTTATTTCGGGATATTTGCAAGGAAATCCTTCCTTTTTGCAATGAAAAGGAACAAAATACCCTAAATAACCTGCTATCCTTCTATGAAAATATGGAAAATATGCAAGAAATGATGCAAATGATGGAAATGATGCAGGAAATGGGTGGTTTTGGAGACGGCGGTAATGGGGGCAACAGCGGGACCATGGATATGTCACAGATTTTCAATATGATGAATGCCTTTTCAAGCTGATAGAAATAAAAAATCTAACCGGAGGTAACTATGGAACAATCAAATACACCTGCCTGGATGCAGGATGAATCCGTACAAAAAATTGATAAAGCAAAGCTGGAATTTCTAAACAGCTGTTTTGCAGCCATGCAGGGCAAGGAAAAGGACAAGAAGGCCCTAATGGCAGTACTCAGCACCCAAATAAAAAATGCCAGACAAAAAGGACTGCAATTTACACCCGAAGAAATGAATATTGCAGTAAATGCCATCAAAAAAGGTGGCACACCGGAAAGCAACAAGCAGATTGATGATATCCTTAGCGGTAAAATCAAAAAACCTTTTTAAGTACTATACAAAAAATGCTCCCACAATCGGAAAATCATTTCCTGCTTATGGGAGCATTACTCTTACGCTTTATTTTACAACAATATTAACAATTCTGCCGGGAACATAAATTTCCTTTACAATCGTCTTGCCTTCCAGTGCAGTCTGTACAGCAGGAACCTCCTTTGCCTTGGCAATGGCAGTTGCATTATCTTCATCCACTGCCACTTCAATAGTTCCTTTCACCTTACCGTTTATCTGAATACCGATTTCAATGGTATCTTCCTTCAGTGCCGCTTCAT
>JAFUKS010000081.1 GCA_017473445.1 Lachnospiraceae bacterium | reverse complement strand
TGCGCTCATTCGACATCCATGTCGAATGTCCTTGTGGCATAAGCGTTTGCTAAGTGGGCGGTATGGACACTCCACTTGTCATACCCATGGAAGCATCTATGTCAGAAGACATTGTTTGCCTAAGTTAGGTACTGTCTTTGCGGGGCATATTGCAGGCGTAGGCGATGTTCATCGTATAAAAGATACCGTCAATAAACACTACCGAAAGGTCGTTTTTTAGAAAATCCCCGAAAGAATCCCTTGTTGCAAGGAAGGGATGGGCGTCGTGGCCCGTGGAGCGGGAGGTGGTCCGGTGGGGTGGGCGAAGCAGGCAGGGCCAGGGGCGGGTAGAGCCGGGAGCATAGGGAGGCAGCAGACAGGGCCGGGGCAGAAGGGTGGGGCGATTGGAGGCGGAGGATGGCGGAAAATGAGAAAATAAGAGCCGCTCCGGTAAAAGGAGCGGCTCTTTAAAGTTACTCAATGTCTTCGTCAGATTCTTCTAACGCTTTTGCATAACTGTCCAGGATGGTTCTTTGGATCACATCCCGGGTGTCGGAATTGATGGGATGGGCAATGTCGCGGTATTCACCATCCATCGATTTCTTGCTGGGCATCGCTATGAACAAGCCCTTCTCGCCTTCAATCACCTTGATGTCATGAACCACGAATTCATTGTCCAAAGTGATTGAAACAATTGCTTTCATTTTGCCTGCTTTTGTAACTTTGCGAACACGAACATCTGTAATCTGCATGTCGAACCCTCCTTGTAAATTCTGCTATCGCGTTGCTTTCTTTTGTATGGTTAATATAATTACATCACAAATCTGTCGTTTCTCTCGATGACGATACGGGTCATGCCTTCACCCTTGATAACAGAGCCCTCCTTAATGGTACTGCGGCTTTCCACAATACAATTTTCAATCACTGAGTTGTCTGCAATGTATACATCATTGAGGATAATAGAGTTCCTGATGGTACAATTATTACCTACATAGGTCTTTTTGAAGAGAATGGAATTTTCCACCACACCATTTACGATACTACCGCTGGCCACCAGACTGTTGCTGATTCTTGCCCCGGGATTGTACTTTGCAGGGGGCAGGTCGTCCACCTTGGAGTAAATATCGGGATACTGCTTAAAGAAGTAGTCCCTTACCTCCGGTTTCAGGAAGTCCATATTGGTGCTGTAGTAATCCTCTACGGATGCAATATTTCTCCAGTACTCCTCCAGTTTATATCCGTAGATACGCTTCTGGTCCTTATAACGGATCAATACATCCTTAACAAAATCGTATCTGTCCTCCTCTGCACACTTCTCGATAATATCAATCAGCTGACGGCGACGGATAATATAGATACCACAGGATACAGTATCACCCTTAGCCTCCAGAGGCTTTTCATCGTAATCCACGATACGGCTGTCCTCATCCAACGTAATGCTACCAAATCGCTCCAAATTGGCTGTTTCTGCATGTTCCTTGTATACTACGGTGATATCAGCCTTTTTATCAATATGATATTCCAGTACCTTATTGAAATCCAGCTTATAAATCATGTCACCGTTGGCAATTACCACATAGGGTTCATGACTATTTTTCAGGAAATGTAAATTCTGGTAGATGGCATCTGCGGTACCTCTGTACCAATTGGTATTGTCCGGAGTCACTACAGGAGTGAATACAAACAAACCGCCCTGCTTACGTCCGAAATCCCACCACTTGGAGGAGCTTAAATGCTCATTTAAGCTACGGGCATTGTACTGGGTAAATACCGCCACCTTCTGGATATGGGAATTGGCCATATTACTTAAGGTAAAATCAATACTGCGGTAACTGCCTGCCATGGGCATTGCACAAATCGCTCTCTTCTGGGAAAGCTCTCTCATTCTATGGTTGTTACCGCCTGCTAAAATTATTCCGATTGCTCTCATTACTGTTCACCTGCCTTAATCAATGTTTTGCCGCTTGCAAGATAAGCATCCGGGTAATCACTTCTATCGGTAACACCGGAAATAACGGTATTCTTTCCTACGGAAACCCCTTCGGGAATCACACTCTTTTCACCTACGGTTACCAGACCGTGATTGTAAATATGAGGTGCACTGTCATTCTCAGCTTCATCTCCCACACCTAATTTCACGTAGCTTTGAATCTCTGCATTTTCAGCTACAATAGCCTTGTATAATTCACAATTCTCGCCAATTACGGTACCATTCATAATAATGGAATCTCTCACCACGGTACCCTTACCAATGGTTACACCGCAACCGATAACGGAATTGTATACCTCACCGTGGATATCGGTACCTTCACCGATAATACAACGCTCCACTCTGCTATCTGCGGAGAAATACTGGGGAGGAAGAATATCACTCTTGGTGTAAATCTTCCAATATTCCTCATACAGATTGAATTCGGGAACAATATCAATCAGCTCCATATTCGCTTCCCAATAAGAATGCAGGGTTCCTACATCCTTCCAGTAACCGGTAAATTCATAAGCGTATAAAGGAGCTCCCTTTTCATGGCAGTAGGGAATCACATGCTTACCAAAGTCCAGAGCAGGCTGCTGTGCCATGGCAATCAGTGCCTCCTTCAGGGTCTTCCAGTTGAAGATATAGATACCCATGGAAGCCAGATTACTTCTGGGATTTGCAGGCTTCTCTTCAAATTCGGTAATGCGTCTCTCCTCATCTGCAATCATGATACCGAAACGGCTTGCCTCCTCAATAGGCACAGGCATAACCGCAATGGTACATTCTGCTCCTTTCTCCTTGTGGAAATTCAGCATCTCCTCATAATCCATTTTATAAATATGGTCACCGGACAGAATCAGAATATATTCGGGGTTAAAGCTTTCCATATACTCCAGATTCTGATAAATCGCATTCGCAGTACCCGTATACCATTCACTGTTTACACTCTTTTCATAGGGAGGCAGTACGGATACGCCGCCGATATTACGGTCCAAATCCCAAGGGATACCGATACCGATATGGGAATTCAGTCGCAGGGGCTGGTACTGTGTCAGTACACCCACTGTATCCACACCGGAATTAATACAGTTTGACAGGGGAAAATCAATGATTCTATACTTTCCTCCAAATGCTACTGCGGGCTTTGCCACCTTGGATGTCAAAACGCCCAAACGGCTGCCCTGTCCTCCAGCCAAGAGCATGGCTATCATTTCTTTCTTTATCATGTCATCACCTCATCCAGTCTTCCTATTTTTTTGTAGATACATTATAACACAATCAATTCCGAAAAGAAACAATTTTCAACAAATTATTTTGAAATCTCACCAAAAAATTGTTAATTTTTTCTCATTGTAGCGAAAATACTTGGAATTTTCTCTCACTTTTGTCAAAGTTTTACTGCATACAGGCACCTCTTTCGGCAAATCATCATATAAATAAGCAGTGTTTATTTTTCCAAAAAATGGTGGTATACTATTAAGGATGATTTCAATCGGAGGTTTCAATATGTTTGAGATAGATATGAAAAAGCCCTGCCGGATTCATTTTATCGGCATCGGCGGTATCAGCATGAGTGCCCTGGCACAGGTCCTTGCCGATGCAGGCTTTCAGGTGTCCGGTTCCGACAGACAGGAATCCGATATGACACGCCTGCTGGTATCCAAGGGGATTACTGTATTGTATGGACACAGACGCAGTAATATTACAAAGGATTTAGATGTAATGGTATATACCAGTGCCATTCATCCTGACAACCCCGAATATCAGGAAGCAGTGGAGCTGAATATTCCCATTCTCACCAGAGCACAGCTTTTGGGCCAGATGATGAAAAATTACCCCACCTCCATTGCAGTCAGCGGTACCCACGGCAAGACTTCTACCACATCCATGATCAGCGAAATACTGTTGCAGGCCCAGACGGACCCCACCCTCCTGGTAGGCGGTATCCTATCCAGCATCGGCGGCAATTTGCGCATCGGTCATTCCGACTATATGGTGACAGAGGCTTGCGAATATACCAATAGTTTTTTAAGCTTCTTCCCCACTGTGGGACTGATTTTAAATGTAGAAGAGGATCACCTGGACTTTTTCAAGGATTTGGATGACATCAGACATTCCTTCCGTGAATTTGCAGCACTGCTGCCGGAGCACGGTTGTCTGATCATCAATTATGACATACCGAATTTGGAATATATTACCTCCGCCTGCAAGGGCAGAGTAATTACCTATACCAACCGTATAGGAGAGACCGGTGCCGATTACTATCCCACCGCCATCTCCTACAACCACATGGCCCATGGGACCTTCACCCTGATGGGACCGGATGGCACCTTACAGGAATATTCCCTGCAGGTACCGGGTGCACACAATATCTCCAACGCCATTGCTGCTATCGCTCTGGCAGACCATTTGGAAATTGATGCCACCACCACCGGGCAGGCACTCCATGGCTTTACCGGTACCGACAGACGTTTCCAGTACAAGGGAACCTTGGGTGGCATTACTATCGTAGATGATTATGCCCACCATCCTACCGAAATCAGGGCTGCCCTTACCGCTGCAAGGAATATTTCCCACAAGCGTCTGTGGTGTGTATTCCAATCCCATACCTATACACGTACCCGTGCCTTCCTGGAAGAATTTGCCGAGGCCTTAAGCCTGGCAGATGTGGTAGTGCTTCCGGATATTTATGCTGCCCGGGAGGTCAATGAAACAGGTATCAGCTCCGACCATCTGCGTCAGGCACTGGAGAGGCGGGGAACAGAGGCCTATTATTTCCCCACTTTTGACGAGGTGGAAAATTTCTTACTGGAAAATTGCACAACGGGAGACTTGTTGATAACTATGGGCGCCGGAGATGTCGTAAAAATCGGCGAAAGCCTGTTAGGAATTTAGTTGTCCACATTATCCACACCGAAATTCTTCAAAAAGTATTTTTCGGTGTGGATATTTTATTTTTACCTGTGGATACTATCGAACTTTGAATCCCCCATAAATACTTGCTTTACGGATTATCACCAAAAACTATCCACATTTTCCACATTTTCCACATTTTTTTGCCCCCTTGAAGTCCTTCCGGGGTTTCGGGATTTTGCCTATTTCTTTTTTATTTTTCCTATGCTATACTTCATTTTGCTCAGAAGACATCTTCTGTAGCCGCGGGGGGGGGTAGGTGAATGCTTTTTGTAAGCATCCACCATTTTTAATAAAAAGCCCACTTTTATGGGTTGGGATGGAGAAAAGTTATGGCATTGATTAATTTGTACAATCACAATTCTATAGATACTACCGCGGTGTCCAATCTCTTTATTGACGTATACATGGGAGAGGCCAACGACGCCCAGCTAAAGGTATATCTGTATTTATTGCGGATGTTAAATGCAAATCTACCCACCTCCGTTACGGATATCGCGGACAAGTTCAACCATACCGAAAAGGAAGTACTGCGTGCCCTGAAATACTGGGAGCAGCAGCAGCTTCTGGATTTAACCTTTGATGCACACAAGAATCTGGTAGGCATCCATATGCATGATTTGGTAGCTTCCCAGCACTCCCTGCGTAGCCAGAGTAATTTAAGCCTTACCTCTGATACGGATGCTGCCGCTCCCAGAGTGACCCCTGCCAGAGTAGCTACGGTAGCTTATGAAGCTCCCCGGGTAGTGGACGAGCCCACTCCCCAGGTATATAGCAAGCCCTCCTATAGCGCAGACCGGTTGCGTGCATTTAAGCAGCAGGAGGATACCGCACAGCTTCTGTTTGTGGCGGAGTCCTATATTGGCAAGCCCCTGACTCCCGCTGAAATGAAATCTATTTTATTCTACAAGGAAGAATTGGGCTTTTCCAATGATCTGATTGACCATCTTCTGCAATATTGCGTGGATAGAGGTAAAAAGGACTTTAAATATATTGATAAGGTAGCTATCAGCTGGAAGGAAAACGATATTACTACTCCCCAGCAGGCGGAAGGTCATGTGGGTAAATACAATAAAAATGTCTATGCCATCATGAACCAGCTGGGCAAAAGCAATACCCCTACCAATCGGGAAATGGAATACATAACCCGATGGATTCAGGAATATGATTTCCCCTTAGAGGTGATTTTCGAAGCCTGTGACCGTACTGTTATGGCTACGGACAAGCACCGCTTTGAGTATGCAGAGAAAATACTTAGCAGCTGGAAGGCCGCTAATGTACATAAAAAAGAAGACATTTCCCAAATGGACCAAATGCATCAGCGTCGGGGACGCAATGTAAAGCCCGTTCCCACTGCAACTGCTGACCGCAACAACCGTTTTAACCAGTTCCGTCAGAATGATTATGATTTTGATATGTTGGAACAGGAACTGCTCAGCAACTAATCCGGTTCTTATAAGGAGAACATCGTGGCACTTAATCAATTACAGTACGACACAATTATGAAGAATTATCAAGAGACCCGGGAACGCAACCGCCGTCAGCAGGAGCGTCGCCTACAGGAGGTATATGAGAGGGTCGACGGATATCAGGAACTGGACACCTCCACCGGTTCCATTTCTGCTGCCTTTGCAGAGGATCTCATTGCCGGTGTGGAAGGCACCCGGGAGCGTTTACACTGGGCACTGGAAGCACACCGCAAGGAAAAACAGGCTCTGCTCAAGGCCGCCGGTTATCCCGGGGACTATCTGGCACCCATTTATGTTTGCCCGGATTGTCAGGACACCGGCTATCTGCCCCATGATGGCGGTGCAAAGGAAAAATGCCATTGCTTCCGTCGTCAGGAGTTATCACTGCTCTATCAGCAATCCAATATTCAAAACATGCTTGAAAAAGAGAATTTTCGCTCCCTTTCCTACGAATACTATCAGGGTGACGACCTGAGCCGTTTTAAGGGGGCCGTGGAAATTTGCCGGAATTTTGTACAAAACTTCAAACAAGACTACCACAATTTGTTTTTTTATGGTACAGTAGGTACTGGCAAAAGTTTCCTATCTGGATGCATTGCCGGGGAATTGCTGAAAAATGGCCATTCCGTCATCTATTTTAGTGCCGTGGGATTGTTTGATACATTGGCCCGACTGACCTTTGACACCAGAGACAAATCAGAGCTTTCCGCTCTTTATGAGGATTTGTACGGATGTGATTTGATTATTATTGATGATTTGGGCACTGAGCTGACCAACAGCTTTGTGACCTCTCAGCTGTTCTCCTGTTTAAACGAGAGACATCTGCGAAAGAAGGCCACCATCATCTCCACCAATTTAGGACTGGAGGAATTACGTGACCGCTATTCAGACCGGGTATTTTCCCGTATCACCAGCAATTATCAAATATGCAAGCTTACCGGCCCGGACGTAAGAATGATGCGTAAACGCAAAAACAATTAATGGCAACCCCATAAGAAAGTGAGGATTTATTCATGGGTAATCGCGAAGAAAAGCGAAATTTGGAAACCATCCCCGTAGGTTCATTGGGTATCATCCCTTTAGAAGGATGTAAAGCCTTAGGCGAAACCGTAAATCAGTATCTGGTGAAGTGGAGAGCAGAAAGAGAAAGCGAGCATAAAGGCTCCCTGGCTTTCAACGGATACCAGAGAGATTCTTATATTTTAAATACAAAGGTACCCCGGTTTGGCTCCGGCGAAGCAAAGGGTATGATTTTACAGTCTGTTCGTGGACATGACCTGTATCTGTTGGTAGATGTGTGCAACCACTCATTGACCTATTCCCTATGCGGCAAGGAGAATCATATGTCTCCCGATGACCACTATCAGGATTTAAAGAGAATTATCGCTGCGGTAGGAGGTAAAGCCCGCCGTATTACCGTGATTATGCCTTTCCTGTACGAAAGCCGCCAGCACAAGAGAACTTCCCGAGAATCTCTGGACTGTGCACTGGCATTGCAGGAGCTGGTAGGCATGGGCGTAGACAATATCATTACCTTTGATGCCCATGATCCCCGCGTGCAGAATGCAATTCCTCTCCACGGCTTCGAGACCGTACAGCCCGCTTATCAGTTTATCAAGGGTCTGTTAAAGAATCAGAAGGACTTGAATCTGGACAGCGAGCATATGATGGTCATTTCTCCCGACGAAGGCGGCATGAAGCGTGCAATTTATATTGCCAATGTGCTTGGCCTGGATATGGGTATGTTCTACAAGCGTAGAGATTACACCCAGATTGTCAACGGACGCAACCCCATCGTAGCCCATGAGTTTTTGGGTACCGATGTGACAGGCAAGGATATGATTATTATTGATGATATGATTTCCTCCGGTGAAAGTGTGTTGGAAGTGGCTGCTGCCCTAAAAGCACGTAATGCCAACAGAATCTATGTATTCTCCACCTTTGGATTATTTACCAACGGTCTGGAAAAGTTTGATGCCGCTTACGAAAAGGGAATCATTACCCGTGTACTGACCACCAACCTGATTTATCAGGCACCCTCACTGTTACAGCGAGAATGGTATATCAACTGTGACATGAGTAAGTACATCGCTTATATTATTGATACTTTAAATCACGACAGCTCCATCAGTGATTTACTGAATCCCAGCGAAAGGATTCAGCGCATTGTAGAGAGATACAAAAATGGCGAACTCTAACCCCCAGCAG